>CAZIML010000092.1:0-6849 GCA_964540255.1 uncultured bacterium | reverse complement strand
TCGCAGATCGACAAGAGAGCAGCGGCGAGCGTCCGCGCCGTTCCTTCGGCCCGCCGCAACGCCGATTTGAAGGCGGTGGCGGTGGTGGCGGCCCGCGTCGTTTCGATGGTCCGCCGCGCCGCTCGTTTGGAGATGATCGCCCGCCCTTCAGAGACTCCAAAATAGACCGAGAATCCAACAATCGACACTTCGATAATCGTTCCTCTGAGGCCGATCGTGGCTGAGGGAGTTTGGATCTGGTATTCCTGGGCGTTTTTTTTCGCAATCGAACCGCTCAAAGAGCGGAATCCCCCTTTTAAAAGATTCGCTGAAAATTGATCCTTCTGACCCGATTGACGATAGCGGTAGGAGTCGACGCGGAACTCAGAGCCTGAGATGAGGTTCATCACTCCACCATCGGTGAATTTGAGCTGCGCTTTTCCATCGGATCCTACCTGGATCAGCTCTTCAAGGAAAATAGAGGCTCCCTTTTTCAACACCCGTTCGCCTCCCTCAGACTCAATCGCTTTCACCACTCCTTCAAGAGTGACAATTGTTCCAATCGGATCTCCTGAGGCTCCAATCAGAAGGCGCTGCATAAAGCAAAAAAGGAGAAAAATTCGTTTCATCAGTAGCTCGCGTTGACGGCAAAATGAAACCGTCCTGTTCGGTGATCGCCAGGTATTCCAATCACCTGAAATCCATAATCCATTTTTACACTCACATAGGGGGGAATATCGTAGCGGATTCCAGGTCCAAGGCCGATCAAAGTTTTTTCAATGAATGTGGGTTGAAATGCTGTGTAGTTATACCCATATCCGTAATCGACGAAGGCGAGGAATGCCAGTTCGTTTTTAAACTTTTTAAAGAGGGGAAATGGGGGAGGGTACACTTCAAAGTTCATGCAAAGGGCGTCATCGGCGACGAATTGCTGTTCATAATAGCCTCGCACTGTGTCGGCCCCGCCGAGTCCAAATTGCTCCGATGTGGGAAGCGTCCCTGTTGCAAGCTGTCCTCGCGCCATGAAAGAGCAGGTCCAGTTTCCTGGAGTTTTGTGCACTTGGTTGAGAGAGACTCTCCAATAGGCGTAGCGGACATGGCTTCCTTCCCGAAGTCCCGCATAAGCCGCAGTCGTTTGATGGGGAAGCCAATCTTTCCAAGGGGAGACGAAATTGTCGATCCGTAAGCTAAAAAAATCGCGGGCCCAGTTTCTTTGCATTTGATAATTGAAGAGAAACTGAGTGATTGCGATGACCTGATTGGAGGGAGCTTGGGGGTTTTCGGCTAGATTGCCAACAAAAAAGAGATTGCTCGTGATGTATTTGTAATCGAAGCCGGTGGTGCTGCTGCTCCGAAATGCGCCATAGGTGGGAGGAATCGGAATTTCGTAGCGGGCTGAACCTTGAATATTGATCCCATTCACATTGTAACTGGGAATCGTCGGATAAACTTGCCCATAGCAGCCAAAGATCGTCAGGATGTTTCTCCAGGGGAGAAACGAAGTGTAATTGACCACGTGAGTTTGTAAATTGTGGCAATTGGGGGTTGCTGTGTATTGATAGGAGAGGAGATCGCCCATCATGAAGGCGTCGCCCCAGTTGAACCCAGCGAAGAGACGAACTGTGCCAACGCTCAAAACTCCCGTATTATCGGAACCTGCATAGAAACGAACAGGGAATCGATCCACGGTTTTAAAAGTAAGATCGGTGATCCCTTTTTCTTGCCCGGGAACTAAAATCATTTGAGTGTGGAGGAAAGGATTTCGATTGAGCCACGTGACGCTATTGAGAAAAGAAGTTTCATTGATCGGTTCCCCCACCTCGATCCCCAGAGCCTTCCGAATCACCCGTTCGCTAAACCATTTTTGCCCCTTATATTGAATGCTCCCGACTCTCCCTTCTAAGATTTGGAAAATGATGTTCCCATTCGTGACAGGCTGAACCGGGACAACGGCGACCACATAGGTATCTCTTTCCTCGCGGAAAAATGTGACGATTGTTTTTTTTGCATCGTTGATTAAAGAGTCGTCGAGAGGGCGGTTCATCAGCTCTTCAAGGCCGGCGATCAACGGGGCGTAATCGGCAGATTCGAGATAGATATTGACCCCATGATTGCGGGGAATTCGATCGACCAAGGTCCCTCCGGGAACGAGGCTGAACCCTTCGATTAAAAGCGCCTCGCCGTCGTCAGAAACACGGGGGCTCGCCGCTGCTTGGATCAGCGTGTCGTCTTTTTTTTCATTCGAAGGTTGCTGTGCAATGAGGCCAACGGCAAACAAAAAGAGGGCAATGTACTTCATCGCCCTGAGTGTAGATTTAAATGAAAATTAGTTCAACGAATTCTTATGGCTCATCAACCACTGAAGCGGTGTGAGCAATTCGTTGATTGCATCGAAGAAATTGGCCGGTTTTGTTTGGGGATTGAATTCATCTGCGTCGATCAAAGCAATCGCGTGATTGAAAAATGTGTCAAAATGCTGCGTCCAATCTTTTGAACCTTGGTTCCATCCATTGTGAGCGCACTCCTCTTCGATCAACGCCTTGTTTTTTTCGAGAAAGTCTTTGATTTTCATCAAAACGGCCCGTTGCTGCGCGGGGCTATTTTCCGCCGCTCGAAACTCTTGAATGAGCGCTTCCAGTTCTTGTGCTGGATTCTCAGAGTTGGGGAGTTGGGATTGGTAATTTCTAATATTGGTGACTTGCATATTAGGTCCTTTTATTTATTTGTTTCCAAATTAATTATAACACACGCGCATTAAGGGATAGTAAAGAGTGGTGTCTTTGCAAGGCGCTGATATAGAGTGGTTTAAATTCATCTTTACAGGATGTTTGAGGCCAGATATGATCACTTTTCAAATTTTTTTTGGGAGGGAGTTTTGAGTAATTACAGCGGACGTATTTTGGACCCGACTGCCTATGGGCTTGTTAGTAACACTGCAAGCTGGAGGCAGATGGGAACTTTTTCCTTCGGGCAGTGCCAGTGGATGATTTTAAGGGATCTTTCCCACTGTAAATGGGTCGTGCCGCAGCGGTGTCCTTTGAGCGACGTGCAGCTCAATAACCTTCAAAGATCCTTAGAGTCCGCAGTCCATTTTTTATCGATCCCTCTCATTGTCACTTCGAATCGTTGGCTTGAAACTTCCCACATCGTTCATCTACTCGTAAACAAAAAGATGAATCAGATTGAATATTATGATCCGAGAGGAGTGGAGATGCGCACCTATCCTGCAGTGGAAGCTGTTTATCGGATTCTGAAGAACGATAAGACCGAGCTCATTCAAAATGATCAGCGTCTTCAATATTGGGTGGATTGCATCAACTGCGGGCCCCTCGTCCTCCTTTATTTAGATCAACGAATTGGGAGGGGGATTCCCATGGCCGATCTATCTTACCCCCCTAAAGGAATTTTTCACTTTCGGCAACAGCTTGCGCTGAGATTAGCTGACGCTTCTCTTCCTAAATCTAAGGAAGAGTGGCAGGAAGTGGATCGAGACGATTTTTCGAGCAAGCCTCTATCCGAGCCGCAGCAATAGCAAAGGCGCAGGCGATGTTGAGCGCGTTATGGGCTCCGTAAAGAGGAATCTCCACAATCTGATCGGCCTCTTGGAGCGACTCACTTGAAATGCCATACTCTTCGTTCCCTAAGATCAGGGTGAACGATTCGGGGAATTCAAAATCAGCGACAGGGAGCGCGGCGTCGCTCGTATCAAGAGCGATGATGGGGCGAGGCAATTTTGATAAGGGAACCCCCTGAAAGCAGGGGACAAGCTGGGCAGCTCCCATCGCTGTCCGGCTCACTTTTTCATTGTCTATGAAGGGTGTTTTTTCAGAAAAATAGACTCTTCCCGTTCTCAGCCCTTCAACGGTGCGCAAAATGCTCCCGACGTTGTAGGCCGAGCGGACGTGATCGAGATAGATGGCTCTGATTGGAAAGTCCCGCTTTGGAGCGTGATCGCCGGTTCGAAGAGTGGGGAGGAGATGGTGTTCCTTGAGCGATTGTCCTGCCAGCTGCAAATGCCAATGGTATCGATTGGCGAGCCCCTTCATATCGGTATATTCGTAAGGGAGATATTTGAGCCAAGAGAGGAGAATGTTATATTCGGTAAAATCGGTCAACTTAGCTTCGTAATAGCTCCGAAGCAGCTCAGCGCATTTTTTATGCCGCTGCTTCGGTTCTAAATTGAGAAATTTTCTCTTGGTGAAAATCACTTTGCAGCCGAAAGTTTTTTTCTCTTTTCCAAGTATTCATCCAAAGGACCTGCGTGGATATGGATTCCATCCTCTTCAAAGGCGATGATTTTGGTCGCAAATCCATTGATCAGCTCGCGGTCGTGGGTTGCTGCGATCGCAGTCCCTTTAAAATCTTCCATTCCCCATGCGAGGGCTGAAACGGCTTCTAGATCGAGGTGGTTATTCGGCTCATCGAAGATCAACGTATTGGGCCCTGTGAGGATGAAGCCGCCGAGAATGAGGCGAGCCGCCTCTCCTCCCGAAAGAGCGGGGAGCGGTTTGAAGGCATCGTCCCCTCCGAAAAGCATTTTTCCAAGAACACCGCGCGCATCTTGGTCGAAGACGATCTCTTTTCTGGCTTTGAGCCAGTCAAACGCTGTTTGGTTGCTATGTTTATGGAGCACTTCGCCATGATTTTGGGGGAAATAGCCAATGTCGACTCCGTGGCCCAGGGTGATCGTCCCGTGATCGGGGGTGAGTTTCCCTGCGAGGAGTTTCAAGAGGGTTGTTTTTCCCCGCCCGTTGTTTCCGATCACTGCAATCTTGTCGCCCCGGTGGATTTCGAAGGAGAAATTCTTGATCACAGGAGGGCCGTCGTATCCTTTGGTCAGTCCATCGACTTTCATCACCACCTGACCCGATTGTTTTTCTGGCGCGGGGAAGCGGATATAGGGGCGTTGGATGTTCGATTTTTTCAACTCAAGAGGCTGGAGCCGGTTGATCTCGCGGATCCGCGATTGCACTTGGCTCGCCCGGGTTCCGGCGCCGAATTTCGCGACGAATTCTTTGAGCTGCGAAATCTTTTTGTCCTTCGCTTTATTTTCTTCTTCGGCTCTCCCTCTCACTGCTGTTTTTGTGACGAGCATATCATCGTAGTTTCCCGGATAGGTGATGATCGTTTCGTAGTCGATGTCGGCGATGTGGGTACAGATCGAATTGAGGAAGTGGCGATCGTGGCTGACTACGACGAGGGTTCCTTTGTAGTTGTGGAGGAATCCTTCCAGCCACGAAATTGAATCGAGATCCAAGTGGTTGGTCGGCTCGTCGAGGAGGAGGGCTTCTGGGTTGCCGAAGAGAGCTTGGCAAAGGAGCGCTCTAAACTGCCGATCGGTTGGAATCTCGTGCATTTTCTTCTTATGGAGCTCTTCGGTGATTCCCATTCCGATCAAGAGAATTTCGGCTTCGGATTCGGCGCTGTAGCCATCTTCATCGGCGATCACCTCTTCCAGTTCACCGAGTCTCATTCCGATGGCGTCGGTCATCTCTTCTTCGTAGAGACGATCCCTTTCGCTCATCGCATCCCAGAGGCGCTTGTTCCCCATGATCACGGTGTCGATCACGGTGAAGTCGCGGAAATCTTCGAGGCGCTGTTTGAGGAAGCCCACCTTTTTCGGTAGAGTTACGATACCGGTTGTGGGAGGTTCATCTCCCATGACAATTTTTAAAAGGGTTGATTTTCCCGAGCCGTTCGGCCCTGTCAAACCATAGCGGCAGCCGTCGTTGAAGGTGAAGCAGACGTTTTCAAAAAGGGTCCGTTTGCCGACCCGCTTGGAAATTTTTTCTAATGTAATCATGACAGAAAATGGTAGCATAAAGAGATGGACTTTTACAAGGCTGTAGACGACTTTTTGTCCCACTTAAACATCGCCAAGGGGGTTTCTGAGCATACTCTTCGGGGCTACCGGCATGATTTAACCTCTTTTCTCGCCTTCAACGGCGATGATCCCATCTCCAAGCGGGCGATCCGCCGTTTTCTCGCCCATCTCCACGACAAGAAGGCCAGTTCTCGGACGATTCTCCGCCGTTTGTCGGCCCTCAGAAGTTTTTTTAAACACGCGATCCGGGAAAAATGGATTTCGGAGAATCCTCTGGAGGAGATCGACAGTCCAAAAAAAGAGAAACGGCTTCCCATCTCGATCGCCTATGAACAAGTGCAGCACCTTTTCAACCAGCCTGACATTGCCACTCATCTCGGCCTCCGCGACCGGGCGATCATGGAGCTCTTTTACAGCTCAGGGCTCCGCCTCAGCGAAGTCGCTGGACTCAACCGGCGCGATTTTGATCCCAAAAACCTCGTCCTCAATATTTTCGGTAAAGGGAAAAAGCAGCGGCAAGCCCCCATCACCCAAACGGCCGCCGACTGGATCCTCCGCTATCTCGCCCATCCCGAGCGGGAGGAAAAAGAGACTCAGCCCATCTTCCTCAATAAATGGGGGAGACGGCTCACCCCTCGATCGATCGATCGGAACTTTGCCTCCTACCTGAAAGCGAGCGGCCTCTCTGAACGGGTCACTCCCCACACGATCCGCCACACCATCGCCACCCACTGGCTCGAGCATGGGATGGATTTAAAAACGATCCAGCTCCTTCTCGGCCATACATCTCTTGCGACCACAACGATTTACACCCACGTTTCCCCCAAACTGAAGCGGGAAGTCTACGACAAGACTCATCCGAGAGCCTAAAACAGGTGTGAAAACGAAAGTCATCAATGAACGCACTTACCGACGCTTGGGAATAGCCATTGGGGAAGTACCCCCGATTCCTGATGCGATAGCTCTTGCAAGAAGCGGGGAACGAGATCCCTGCCACAGAATGCCAGATCCTCGCGATCGGGATGGTACGGTAGGGCAAAATTATG
>CAZIML010000091.1:0-7102 GCA_964540255.1 uncultured bacterium | reverse complement strand
GTGAGAGAAAAGACTCCGATCCCAACGAGGATGAGGAGCCAAAGTCCGATCCCGATCCCTCTCATATTGAGAAACCGGCTCACACCCATCATATACGAATCGGTGAGTCGGTCGAAGAAGTGGTTGAAACGAGTGGCAAAGGAATGATTTTTTGGCTCCTTTTTAAAGAGCATGACTGAAAGGACGGGGCTTAATGTCAGAGCTACAAATCCAGAGATAAAGACGGAAATCACAATCGTCACAGCAAATTGTTTGTATAACTGCCCTGCAATCCCCGACATAAACATCACAGGGATGAATACAGCGAGAAGCGAAAAGAAGATCGCGACAATCGGCGCTGTTAGATCTCCCATGGCCTCTTCAGCCGCCTCTTCTACCTTCATTCCATGAATGCGAATATTCGACTCGATCTTTTCTACAACGATGATCGCATCGTCTACGACAATTCCGATGGCAAGAATCAGCCCGAAGAGAGTGAGGGTATTGATCGAGTAATCGAGGAGATACATGCCGATGAATGTGCCGGTAATCGATACGAGCATGGCGATGATCGGGACAAGGGCGATTTCAATCCGATGGAGAAAGAGAAGAATGATCAGCGAGACGAGCAAAAGAGCGATGATGAATGTTTGAATCACTTCGTGAATCGAAGCTTGAATATAGCGAGTCGTATCGTAGGGGATGGAATAATTCATTCCGGAGGGAAAAGAGGAGGCGATCTTCACCATCTTCTCTTTGACCTCTTTCCCAACGACCAAAGCGTTGCCGAGCGGGGTTTTTTCAATGAGGATAAACGCCCCCAATTCTCCATTCAATTTCCCAATCGCTTCATAATTTTCGGAGCCGAGTTCAATCCGGCTGATGTCTCTCAAATAGACTGCTGAACCATCGCTCTCGGCGCGGAGGATGATGTTTTCAAAGTCTTCGACCGTTTTCAGAAGCCCTGAAGTAAAAACAGGGATCGTCAATTTGGTTTCAGGAGGAGCGGGCTGCTGTCCGATTTCTCCGAGGGCGTATTGAGCATTTTGTTCAAGGATTGCCGTTTTTACCTGAGCGGGAGAGACGTTGAATTGGGCCATTCGGTCGGGTTTGAGCCAAATACGCATTGAATATTCGCTTCCGTTCATGATCTGGGCGTTTCCAACCCCGGGGATTCGCTCCAGTTTTGGGAGAATGTGAGTGGATGTGTAATTGCTCAGGTATCTTTGTGTATAAAGCTCTCCCTTCCCCTGAATGGAAATGATCATCAAAATTCCGGAGTTTGAGTCGCTGACCGAAACTCCACTTTTTTGCACCTCTTCGGGGAGATTGGGTGTCGCTCCATTGACTCGATTCTGCACATCGTTATGAGCCTCTTTCAGATCGGTCCCTGTTTCAAAAACAGCTGTGATCGTGGTCGACCCTGTGTTGTCGCTCGTTGAGGAGGTGTAGAGGAGGTTGGGCGTTCCGCTGAGCGCTTTTTCAAGGGGAGTTGCCAGGCTGTCGGCCGTGACTTTCGAGTCTCCTCCCGGAAGAAGAGCCGAAACGACCACTTGAGTGGGAGAGAGATTGGGGAGTTTTTCAACAGGAAGAAAGGGGAGACAGGCGAGTCCGAAGAGGACGATCACGATCGACATAACAATCGAGAGAACAGGATTAGAGAGAAAAAAATTTTTCATGTTTTTTTTACGATTTTCAGCGGAGCTCCGTTTTTCAGTTTTTCAGCCCCATTGACGACCACTCGATCTCCCTTTTGAATCCCCGACTGGATGATCCAAAACTCTTTATACCAATCTCCGACAACGACGGGGCGAACTTCTGCTGTGTCCCCTTCAGTTACTAGGTAAACGAAGTACCCCCCTGCTGAAAGCTGCACCGCTTCTTGGGGGACCATGAGAGCGTTCACAAGAGTGGCTCCTGAAACGCGGGCTGTGACGAAAAGTCCTGGTTTGAGGGCGTACTGCGGGTTGGCGAATATGGCTCTTGTCGAGAGGGTCCCGGTACTTTCTTTGATCTCGGGGGAGACAAAACTCACCGTCCCTTTTTGCGAATATTCAGTTCCATCGCTCAATATTAGAGTGACCTCGAAATTCTTCGTCTGCGGGATGACCAAAATCCCTTTGGCCACATCCTCTAAGTTCTGCAAATAAAGATCTCCTGAACTGGTCAAATTGACATAGATCGGATCGAGACTCGAGACGGTGGCAAGGACACTGCTCGTGTTGGCAAAAATGAGGCTTCCTTCTTGAAAGGCGGCCTTTGAGATAAACCCTGAGATGGGAGCGGTGATCTCCGTATTGTCCAAATTGAGGCGCGCTTCATCGAGTTTCGCTTGATATTTGCTTAAATTGGCCTGAGAGGTGAGAAGTTGTGAGGTAGCGTCATCAAGGTCTTTTTGACTCACCGCCTCTTCTTTGTAGAGGGTTGTGAGTCGCGTCGCTGATTTTTGGGCGCTGACAAGAGTTGCCTGGACTTCTTCTAAATCGGCCTCGGCCTCTTTGAGCCGGTTGACAAAGACCCGATCGTCTATTTTGAAGAGAAGATCGCCTTCATGGACAAAGACCCCCTCTTTGAAAGCGATTTTTTCCAACTGCCCCTGGACGGCGGGGAGAATTTGGACTTGATGAGAGCTTTCGACGACGCCGGTATAGAGAAAATCTTTCGGAACATTTTGAGGTTGAACGGTGTAGATCGTTACCTTTTGAGGTTCTGGCAAAGCAGGTTTTCCCTGGATTGCTTTTTCGCAGGAGGCGAGAAGAATGAGTGAAATGAGTATTGTGCGCACATTCCTCTCTGTAGGAGAAGAGGAATATTTTTTCAACCCAATAATATTAAGGAATAAACTCAGCCCTGTAAATGATCTTCAGGAAGTTTTTGTGTGAATTTTTCTACCACCCGCGAACAAAGTTCGCTAGAGCACACAGAGACCACAGAGAAAATGGAAAGTTTAAATCGAACCTTGAATTGGCCCCCTTCTGTCTCCTCTGTTAGCTCTGTGTGCTCTAGCGAACCCTGTTCGCGGGTGGTAAAAATTATTTGTCCCGCTTCTTCAACTTTATTTCAGGGGAAGGACGTAGCCGTCGCCGATCCACTCGACGGGGCAGGGGAGAGGGCTTGCTTGAGCCAGCTTTTCTAGAGCGAGAAGATCCTCGTCAGTATGCTTTGGATCGTGGTGAGTCACGAGCCATCGTTTCGGCTTCACTTGATGGATCAGAGAAATCACCTCGACTAAGGGGGAGTGGCCCCATCCTGTCTTCACGATATATTCTTCTCTAAAATACTGAGCTTCATGGATGAATGTGTCACAATCTTTGAAGAATTCGATGAAGTTTTTTTGTGTTTCTAAATGGACTTCATTATCGGTCACATAGCCGATGGTCTCATTGGGAGTTTTGATTTTGAATGCATAGGTGGGTCCGGGATGTCTCGTTCTTTGGAAATCCAGGGTGATCGGACCCAGGGTGACCGGCTTTCTTTCCTCCAACACTCTAAACTCGAGAACCGCTTGCACTTCATCGATGTGGACAGGAAAAATTCGGGGGAGAGGAGGTCGGCGAAAAGGAGCTCGCAGCCTCTCCCGACTCCCTTTGGCGCCCAGATGATGATCTTGACTCCATTTTGATGGAGCGGCTCAAAGAAGGGAAATCCAATCACATGGTCCCAGTGAGTGTGGCTGAGGAAGAGGTGGATCTCTTTTTTAGGGGCGAGATTGGCGCCGAGGGGGCGAATCCCCGTCCCCGCATCGATGATGAAATGTACATCTTCATATTCCACTTCGATCGAAGGGGTATTTCCCCCAAAACGAACATATTCTGGCCCGCTGACCGAGCAGGAGCCCCGAGTTCCCCAAAACTTAATTTCCTTCTTCATCAAACTCTGGCTCCTCCTCAAATAGGGCCGGCTGAGAGGTTCCGCTTCCGATCACCCGTCTCGGCTTAGCCCCCTCTTGAGGGCCGATGATCCCATTTTCTTCTAATTCATCCATCAGGCTCGCCGCGCGAGCATACCCGATTTTCAGCTTTCTCTGGAGAAATGTGGTCGATGCGCTTTTCGATGCGACCACAATGGTGAGGGCTTGGTCGTAGAGAGGATCTTTCCCTTTCGGTTCATCATCGCCTACATTTGAATCGAGGGAACGGAAAGAATCAAACGAAGGAATGAGATAATTGGGAGGGCTTTGGCTGCAAATCGATTGGATCACCTGGTTGATCTCCTCGTCGCTAATGTAAGCTCCTTGAGCCCGTAAGAGTTGAGAAGAGCCTGGCGGGAGGAAGAGAAGATCTCCATTCCCAAGAAGGCTTTCAGCTCCTGTATCATCCAAGATGATCTGGGAGTTGATTCGGCTCGCCACTTTAAAGGAGATACGGGTTGGAATGTTGGCTTTGATGATCCCGGTGATCACTTCGCGCGAAGGCCTTTGAGTCGCTAAGATCAAATGGATTCCGACGGCGCGGGCCATTTGGGCGATCCGGGCAATCGGCGTTTCGATGTCGGCGCTCGAGACCATCATCAAATCGGCGAATTCATCGACGATGGCGACGATAAAAGGCATCTGTTCGGGAATTGGGACGCTCAAACTCGCCTCTAACTCTTTATTTACCTTCCGATTATTGAAAGCGCCGATATTGCGCAAGCCCAATTGTTTTAAAATCTCATATCTCACCTGCATCTCTTTCACGAGCCACTGGAGCGCTGCATAAGCGCCGTGGGGCTCAGTAATGACCGGGGCGATCATATGGGGGAGTTTCGAGTATTGAGTCAGTTCCACTTTTTTCGGATCGACCATGAGCAGCTTGATCTCGTCGGGGCGCCCATTCATTAAAATCGACATGACGATTGTGTTGACGCAGACCGATTTTCCTGAACCGGTTGCTCCTGCGATCAGGCAGTGGGGCATTTTCGCTAAATCGGAAAAGACCCAGTCTCCATTGATCGCCTTGCCCAAAAGGACGGGGATGGCCATCTTTTTCGATTTTTGCTGATAGTAAAGGAGCATCTCTTTGAAGCTCACTTCCTGCGGATGGAGGGCAGGCACCTCGACTCCGACGGCCGCTTTTCCAGGGATCGGCGCCACGATTCGGATCGACTTTGCTTGCATATTTAAGGCGATATCATTTTCCAGCGCCTTGATTTTCTGTACTTTCACCCCAATCGAAGGGTGCACTTCAAAAGAGGTGATCGTCGGGCCGCTGTTGATCTCTCCCACTTTCGCCTCGATCCCAAAACTCTTCAGCGTCTCTTCCAACACTTCAGCCTGCTGCATCAGATCTTTTTTCAAAGTGGGCTGATCTATTTTGGGCTGGGAGGTTTTTAAAAGGTTGGGGGAGGGGAGTTTATAGGAGCCATCCGATTTCACCATCAAACTCTTCGTCGGAACGGGGATCACCTCTTTTTCTTTTTTGGGCGGAGCCTCTTTTTTGATTGCGGGGGTGGGTCCAATTTTCTTTTCGGGTTTGAGAATTTCGGTCAGTTTTTTCTTCGGTGGCTCTTCTGGTGTATTGATTTTGAGTCCCGTGTAAGCCTTCACCGTCGGTTTGATCTCTATTTTGGGCTCCGACAGTTTTTTCACTCCGCTGATGAAGCTCTTCAATCCGAACCAAAGGGCCCTTGCATTTGAAACGACTCTCACTCTGCTGAAGAGCAAGAAGGAGACCAGCCCTAAGCTAAAGAAGATCAATGTGGTTCCAACGGGGCTGAGCGTCCTTTCAAGATGGATTCCTGGCAAATCTGCGTACAGATAGTAGAAGGGGAAGCCGCCTAAATAAAACCGAATGAGCGTTTTCGTGTAGGGAGCCGAGAGGGCGAATTTTTCAGAAATAACCCGTCCGTCCCAATTTTTCGCCTTGTCGGGGAAGCTTTCTGCAAATACGGTGAGGAGCATGCAAACCGAGGCCAAAAAGATCAAAAAGTAGACATGGTCGGTGTGGATTAGTTTTTGCACTTTTAAAAGGCGCACCCCCATCCAAATCAGGTAGATGGGAACTAAATAGGCCCCCAAACCCAAGAGCGACTCCATCCCTAAGGCGACCACGTAGCCGAGATAGCCGAGCCAATTTTGGTGCGGGTGTAAAAATGAAAAGCTCCAAAGAGCCAGCAGCCCCAAGCTCCCAACAGCGATGAAAAAAAGGCCCTGAGCGTCGGGGTTGAAAGGAGCTTTCTTTTTTTTAGCCATTAAACACTGCCCATGCGAAGAGTCCCGCTCCCATGCAATACCAAGCGATCGGCCTTACTTTTTCATTTTCATAAATCCAAAAGACAAAGGGAACAGCCACCGCGCCTACGAGGAAGGAAGCGAAAAAGCCCGCCCCATAGCAGGCGCCGCTCACTTGAGAAGCACCGTGTCCTTTCATCGTTTCCAAAATTTCTCCCCCTAGGATGGTCGGTATAGCGAGGAGGAAGGAGAATTTCGCCGCCTCTTTCCACTCCCAGCCGCAAAAGCGGGCCGCAGCGATGGTCGATCCGCTCCTTGACACTCCAGGGATGAGAGCCATACTTTGCATCACTCCTATGCATAGCACATGGCCCCATTTTTTCGTTGGAGATACGGCAATTTTTTTCGAAGCGGTAAAAAGGAGGAGGGAAGTGAAGAGGAGCGAGTAGCCTAAGTAGCAGGGCTCTGATGCTAAGATTCTCAGAGGTTTAAGAAAAAAGTAGGCTGGGATGAGGGGGATGAGGGCTAAAAAATAGAGCCCCATTTTTTTCGGGGTTTTCAAAATTTCTAAAATATCTTTTCTTAAAAAAATGAGCAAAGCGAGCAAAGTTCCTGCGTGGCACATCAGATCGAAATAGATGAGCCCCTCTCCGTCCTCGATTCCCATCATCCATTTGGCTAATTTTAAATGAGCGGACGAACTGACGGGAAAGAATTCGGTGAGACCCTGGATGATTCCTAAAATAATTGCTTGGATGAGAGACAAGGGGAACACTCCCTCAGAGTTAAAAAAGTGGGCGATCGACGGGGCTCGAACCCGCGACATTTGGATCCACAATCCAACGCTCTAACCAACTGAGCTACGACCGCCATGAAAGCTTGCAATGGTAACTGAAAGGAGGGCAATTCGTCAAATGGAAAGAGGAAAGGTGAGGTTATTTTTAGGTCCTTGGGTCGTGTACTGAAATAAAT
>CAZIML010000090.1:0-7624 GCA_964540255.1 uncultured bacterium | reverse complement strand
GGAGAATACTATCAGGTGCCCCACTTCTTCTACCGGCTCCATCCAAAATTCCGCACTCCTTACATGTCGCTCGGGGTTTTTTCCCTCCTTGCGATTCTGATTGTTGTTTTAAGCCGGGGACGGATGCTGTTTCTCGCCGATCTTTACAACTTCGGCGCTCAAATCGCTTTCTTTTCAGCACACCTTTCTCTTCTCGTCTTGAGGTGGAAAAAACCGACCCTGCAACGCCCTTTTAGAGCCCCTTTCAATATCCCTTTTGGCAAGGGGCGATCGCTTCCGCTAACCGCAATCCTCGGGGCGATGGCGACATTCGCTGTTTGGCTGATCGTGATCGTGACAAAGCCCGAGGGGCGCAATTTGGGTTTTGCATGGCTTGCGATCGGTATCGGGATGTATTTCATCTATCGAAGGGGACAGCAAATCTCGCCGACAGGGCAGCTCTCCATAGAAAAGGTGAAAATCCCCGAATACCATCCGATGCATTTGAAAAGCGTCCTAGTTACAGCGCGCGTAGGTGGGAATACCGATGCTCTTCAAACGGCATGCCAACTAGCCAAGAGTTTTAAAGCAAAGATGACCGCGGTCCATGTGATTGAAGTGCCGATCTCGCTTCCGATGCATGCTCCGATGACGAAAAGAGAGGGGCAGGCTGAGGCGGCGCTCAAACGGGCCGAAGCGGTCGCGCGCGAGTACAATCAATCAGTCGATCTTAAATTGCTTCGGGCAAGAACTGTCGAGGGTGCGATCCTCGAATTGATCGCAACGGGAGAATATGACCTGGTGGTCGTCGCGATGAGAAAAGAAGAGGTCAAAAATGAAGAGACCTTTGCTCTCGAAATGGAACATTTATTCAAAGAAGCTCCTTGCCGCGTTTTATTTTGTAAGTCTTGACTTTTAATCTGGTTCAGTTGCAAAATCTAGGTGCAAACTGAGCGAAATTATGTCATTTCAATTTAGACCGATTCAACCTGATGGCTTCTCCCCTCCCTCGACTCCTACGCCCACGCATCAAAGAAACGGCTCCTCTTCGGTTCCCCCCGATTTTCCCCTCGCTGATGCGATCCCAGAAGTGATTCAAGATCGATGTAAGGTCAAACTTGTATTCAAGGGAGAGAAAGAAGTCGACTATTTCTCCAAATTTAATAAGGATCTGGAACCAAAAGCCAATGTCATCCCCGATCGTTTGGCCCATCGGGTCGTGATTGATGTTGCATTGGCAAATCTTGAAGTTGTTTTCACTCACATCGCAGACGTTTATAGTGACGCATTTCCCGATATTGCAAAGCGGGTGCATGCTTTTGTTAGGAAACATCTCTCTTCTTGAAAGAAATTGTTCTCATATTGTAAAATCTCTTCTCAAGAAAATTTAAATGGAGAGGAATATATGTCAGCAGTACATGACGGGCTAAGTCCCACACATGCCAGTTCATTTAATGGATCCCCAAAAGTAAGTAAGTTTTACCGGTCTCCTTCAGCTCCTGCATTCTTAGCTCAATGGAAGACTGTTGAACCGCTACATCTGCCGGGGCAGTCTCGAAGCGTGCCTACAGTCCATCCAATTCAGGAAGACGTGGAGAAAACGGCTCGATTGATTCGTGATGCGGCCAATGCACAAACTAGGAATTCATTAGTATGCCCAAGCGTATTGAGACCGATTGCTCCAGGCCTCTCGCTCAATTTGGAAGCCATGAGTCCGGAAGAAAGGAAAAATTGGCTTGCATCGCTCACTGAATCGCAACGGAATCAATTTCTTCTCAGTCTGGGTGAATCGAAGAGGGCTCAATTGTTTGGGGTCTCGTCTGACGTTCCTTCAATGAATCGAGAAGAGAGAGAGGAGTTTGGGCGTGGTGTAGGCGCTGTTTTGAGCAAAAGTCGCGCTCTCTTGCCACTCAACTATGGATGGCTCAGGAAAGCGGATCCAGTGGTGCAAAAAGTTGTCATGGAGATATTTAGTAAATGCAAGGATCGGGAAAAAGAGGATCCCAACAACTCTAATTTCCAACCGGTTAAGTCGCCGGCGCATCGCTTAACGGCCGCAAGACACTAGACAATAGTTGTTGCGTGTAGGGGTGTTGCGGGTGGGTGAAGAGTTCATCCGCATCTCCCTCTTCTACAATTTTTCCTCTCTGCATCACCCATACTCGGTCTGCAAGATAGCGGACCATGGCTAAATCATGCGCGATGAAGAGAATGGTGAGCCCCAACTCTTTTTGGAGTTTTTGTAAAAGGTTGACGATTTGGGCCTGAATCGAAACGTCGAGAGCTGAAATCGGCTCGTCGCAAATGAGGAATTCGGGATTGAGGGCGAGGGCGCGGGCGATGCCGATCCGCTGCCTTTGTCCACCGCTGAATTCGTGGGGGTAGCGTCTTTTTGATTCACGGGGGAGTTGAACGAGATCGAGGAGCTCGTCGACTCGGTCAGGAAGATGGTGGATTTCTGTTGGTTCTCTTAGGATGGAGGCGACCGACATCCGGGGGTTAAGAGAGGAGTAGGGATCTTGAAAAATCATCTGCATTTTGCGGGGGAGGAGTCCTTTGACTGGAGCTTTATCAAAAAACAGTTCCCCTTCAGTGGGTTCAATCAGTCCTAGGAGAAGTTTGCCGAGGGTCGACTTTCCCGATCCCGATTCGCCAACGAGCCCGACTGTTTTCCCTTTTTCTATTTTGACACTCACCTGATCGACCGCGTTAAAAAATCGGTTTTTCCCAAGACGATAGGTTTTTGAGAGGCGTTTTGCTTCGATCATTGGACTCTCCAGCAGGCGATGGGGCCGGGGGGTTCTTGAAGACATTTTAGAGCCGCAAACGGGCACCTTTCTTTAAAGGCGCATCCTCTCGGCAAAGAGGAGAGATTCGGGGGGCTTCCTTCAATCACTTGGAGAGGCTCTGACTTGGATTGATGGAGCGAAGGGCGGGCGTTGAGAAGCATTTGTGTATAGGGATGGCGTGGATTTTTGAGCACTTCGTCGACCCGGCCTCGTTCTACAATTTTCCCCGCATACATCACCAACACTTTTTCACACACAGAGGCGATCACATTGAAGTCATGGCTGATGAGGAGGAGGCTCATTTCCAAGCGGCGCCTCATCTCTTGAATGAGGGAGAGGATTTGCCCTTGGATCGTCACGTCGAGGGCGGTCGTAGGTTCGTCCGCGATCAATAGGCGGGGATTGCAGGCGATCGCGATGGCGATCATCACCCTTTGTCTCATTCCTCCGCTCAACTCGTGGGGATATTGGCGGAGGCGGAGGGAGGGGTCGGAAAGGCCCACCTGTTCGAGAAGTTCTTGGGCTCTTACCTGAGCCTCTTGAGGATTCGCCAGGCGGTGATAGATGAGCCCTTCAGAAATTTGGGCTCCGATTCTCATCGTCGGATTGAGGGAGGTCATGGGGTCTTGGAAGATCATCCCCACATCAGTTCCTAGGCGGATGGTGGGATTTCCATTGAAAAGGATTTTGCCGCTGATGGCGCCGGGAGTGAGGCGGGTGATCGCTTGGACGGCGGCGCTCTTTCCCGAGCCCGATTCTCCGACGATTCCGAGCGATTCGCCGGGAGCGAGGTCAAAGGTGATCCCTCGGACTGCATGGAGGGGGCGCCCCTCCATGGAAAAGGCAACGTGGAGATCTTGGACAGTCAATAGAAGAGACATGGCCCAAGAATACCACGGAAGTTCCTTTGAATTATACTATTTGTCTGGTATTAATTCTTTTTTAGCGTGTAGAGTTTGGTGTTGCCTGGAGCTCTTCTTTCCAATGCTCCAGCAGGGTGGTGGTAGTTGTACGCATCATCGACTCTACCCTCTGTGATTTTATATTCACCCATTATGAGTCTACGTTCAAGTGCCACTATACAGTCTGGTTCTGAGGTATAGATTGAGACCCCCGTATCGGATCGGTTAGCCAAACGAATCAGGTAGTTGTAATCGGCCTCACGTCGACTAAAATCTTGAGGACTTGGGTTTTTAATATGGATGGCCATAAATTTGATGTGAGGTGCGATTCCATCAAATGTTCTTGGGTTCAAATAGTCTCCAGGGACTAGTTGTATCGTAATCAATTCATTGACGTGGTTTTTTGCCCAGTCCCTTGCTATTTCGCAATCTCTAACATCTAAATCATTGATATATAAAACACCCGGAGTTTTTAGTGCGGCGCAACATCGGTTCAGTTTATCGATTGTATTTTTAAGCACGAAAAACTTGGCATCTTCGGGGCCCGGTTCCTGGTTCCCTGTCATATTTCTCCCGCCATAATTTGCTGCGCCCAATTCTAACCAATGAACTCTTAGATCTTGTACAATTCGTAATGCCATAATAAACTCCTAAGTTAATTTTTTAAAATAAATTATATCACATAATTGGAATATGTTGGTTGTAAATTGTGTTAAATATTTATTGATAATATTACTGATTCGTAAGCTACTGGAATTGAGGCTGTTTTGCTATGGAAAAAAGATCCCAGTATTCCTGGCAGATAATTTCAATCCTTCGGTATAAATAGTTTCTATGTCTGATCCATTTGTCCGTTTAAGGCTCGACTTTCTCGATTATATCCGCTCTGAAAAGGGGCTTTCTGTTCATACGATAGAGGCCTATGGGCGCGATATCCTCTCTTTTGCCGATTTCTTGAAGGTGAAAGATTGGAAGAGGGTGGCCCCCGAGGAGATTCATCAGTTCACCGCTTATTTGAAGGGGAAAAATTTTGCCAGCTCAACAATTTGCCGGATGCTGGTGGCGGTGAAGGTTTTTTTCCGCTTTTTGAAAAAAGAGGGAGAGATTTCTTTGGATTTGGGGAGATACTTTGAGACGCCCAAAATGTGGCAGCTGATCCCCGAGGTGTTGAGTATGGAGGAGGTGGATGCGCTGCTGGCTCAGCCAAAGAGAGATGATTTAATCGGGGCTAGAGATTGCGCGATGTTGGAACTTCTCTATGCGACGGGGATCCGGGTTTCGGAGCTTTGTTCTCTTCGGATCAATGATTTGAGCGATACGTTCGTGAAGGTGCGGGGGAAGGGGAAGAAGGAGCGGGTTGTACCGGTAGGAAAGAGGGCGATCGAGGCGGTCGATCGCTATTTGGTGAGGTTTAGGGGCGAGATGAGGGAGGAAAATGGGCCTCTTTTTGTTTCGAGTCGAGGAAAACCGATCGACCGGGTCACCGTTTGGAGCCGTGTGAAAGCGGTTGCGAAAGGAGCGGGAATCGAAAAAGAGGTTTCTCCTCATACGCTCCGCCATTCATTTGCGACTCACTTGTTGGAAAATGGGGCCGATTTGAGGTTGATTCAAGATATGCTGGGCCATGAGGATATTGGAACGACCGATCGATATACCCATGTGACGGGAAATCGATTGAAGGCGGCTTTTAGGGCGTTTCATCCCCGCCCTTGAACTTGGTTTTCATTTTCTCTTGCAGGGTTTCGAAGTAGTAGTAGAGGACGGGGGTGAGGAGGAGGGTGAGGAGTTGGGAGATGAGGAGCCCTCCGACGATGCAAAGGCCGAGGGCGATCCGGGTTTGAGCCATGGCCCCTCCAATCCCCAGGGCGATGGGGACTCCCCCCATGAGGGCGCAAACAGTGGTCATGATGATGGGGCGGAAGCGGATGAGGGAGGCTTCCACAATGGCGTCATAGGGCTTTTTCCCTTCATTCTCAACGGCGTTGATCGCAAAGTCGATCAGCATGATTCCGTTTTTCAAGACGATTCCCATGAGGAGGATGAGGCCGACGAACGAATAGATCGAGAGGGCTTCCTTGAAGAGGTAGAGGGTGAGGAGGCCGCCGAAAAGAGTGGGGGGAAGGGCGCTCATGACTGTGATCGGGTGGATGAAGCTTTCATAGAGAATGCCGAGGATGACGTAGATGACAAAGAAGGAGAGGAGAAGAAGATAGTTAAGGCTCGAGAATGAGGAGGTGAAAATGTCGGCGGTTCCGATCACTTGGCCAAATACTTGGGGCGGGGCGTCAGCGGCGAGTTTTTTAAGTTCGTTGAGAGTCGTGCCGAGGGCTACGTTTTCGGCGGTGTTGAAGGAGATGCCGACCGAGGTGAGGCTGTTGATGTGGTTGACCGTGAGGGGGCCGACTGTTTCTTTCACTTCGAGAACTTCTGAAAGGGGGACTTGGTGGCCCGTGGTGGAGGTGACGTAGAGTTTAGAGAGAACGGAGGGATCGCGGTAAAATTGGGGGAGGGTTTCGATGATCACATCATATTGGTTGATGGTGGCGTTGATCTGTGAAATCTTATTGTCCGAATAGGCGTACTGAAAATAGTTTTCGATGCCGTTTGCATTGACGTTGTAATTCGAGGCTTTGTCCCGGAGGATGTGGAGCTCCCATTGGGGTTGATGAATCCGAAGGTCGCTCGAGACTTGGGAAAAGAGGGGGTTGTTCTTCATTTTTTGGGTGAGTTTGGGGGCGAACTCATAGAGGGCGGTCCGGTCGATGCTGGTGAGCGAATATTGATAGAGGGCGGTCGCGGTAGTTCCAACTTGAAGATTGATGAGGGGGAGGGGAGAGAGGTAGACGTTGATGCCGGGGAGATCTTTGAGCTTGGCTCCAAGCTCTTTGACCACATCGTTCATCGGTTTTCTCTCTTTGAACGGCTTGAGGCGGAAGAAGAGGATCCCCTCGTTGGGGTTGGTGTAGGAGCTGACCGAGATGATCGAGTCGATGTTGGGATCTTGGATGGCGATTTCGTTGATTTCGTCATGATATTTGTTCATGAGAAAGGGGGAAGTTCCGTCTCGGGCAAGAGTGTAGCCGTCCAAAAAGCCGATGTCATCTGGAGGGAGAAAGTCTTTGGGAACAGCTTTGAAGAGAAAGAGGGAAGAGGCGATACAGCCTGTGCCGATGAGAAGCATGAGGAGGCGGTGATTCAGAGCAAAATGGAGGCATGGTTCGTAGATTCGCTTCATCCATTCATTGATCGATTCGGAGATTTTTTCCATTTTGGTTTTTTGGTTGGCGTCGTAGGGCTTCACGAAGCGGGAGGCGAGCATCGGGACGAGGGTGAGGGAGACAAAGCCGGAGAAGAGGACGGCGACGATGATGGTGACGGCAAATTCGCGGAAAAGTTTTCCAACTACGCCGCTCATGAAGAGAAGGGGGATGAAGGCGGCAATGAGGCAAAGAGTCATACTGACGACGGTGGTGCCGATTTCTTTGGAGCCATTGAGCGCTGCGTCCATAGGGGGTTCGCCGAGCTGGGCGTGTCGGACATTATTCTCTAATACGACGATTGCATCGTCGACGAGAAAGCCGATCGAGAGGGTGATCGAGAGCAAAGAGAGAATGTCGATGCTAAATCCGAGAAGATACATGATGGCAAATGTGCCGAAAACTGAGAGGGGAAGCGAGATGGCAGGAATGATTGTATTGAGCGCTTTTCCAAGAGAAAGATAGATGACGATCACGACGAGGGCAAAGGCGACAAGAAGGGTGAGCTCGACGTCGGCGACGCTCTCTTTGATCGATTCCGATTGGTCGTAAATCGTTTCGATTTTTAAAGAGCTCGGGAGTTGCGGTCTTAAAGCATCGATCGTTGCTTTGATCCCTTCGACGATTTTGACTGTGTTCATCCCTGGAAGGCGCTGAATGGCGAGGATGATGCACTCCTCAGCTCCATTCTTCGTCA
>CAZIML010000089.1:0-7750 GCA_964540255.1 uncultured bacterium | reverse complement strand
TCGAACGTAGCTCTTTGCGACAAAGAAGGCAAACGGCTGAAACTCCACGTGAAAAAAGAGAAAGCAGGCCATAAGGATCTTGTCCACAAGACAGGAGCAAAAGGAACTGTTCACCGGACCGTCAAGAAGGTAAAACATGTCTAGACTATATAAAAAATTCAAAGAAGTGATTGTCCCTGAGCAAAGAACGAAGCTCAACGGGCGCAGTGCGATGGAACTCCCTGTGATGAAAAAAATTGTCATCAGCATGGGCCTTGGCGACGCGCTCAAAGACAAAAACGCCCTTTCTGAGCACAGTGAAGAGTTAGCCCTCCTCTCTGGCCAGCGTCCAGTAGTGACGAAGTCAAAGAAAGCGATCTCCAATTTCAAGCTCCGCGAAGATCAGCCAGTAGGCCTGGTTGTTACGCTGAGAGGAAAAAGGATGTATGACTTTTTTGATCGATTCTGTAACATTGTAGCACCCCGAATCCGCGACTTCCGCGGCTTCAATAAAAAAGGGGACGGACGAGGCAACTATAGTTTCGGGATCACAGATCAACAAATCTTCCCTGAAATCAACCTCGACAAAGTGAAAAGGACGCAGGGGATGAACATCACTGTAGTCACCACAGCGACGACAGATGATGATTGTGTAGAATTAATGACCCTTTTGGGCTTTCCATTTAAGTAAGAGAGAGAAATATGGCATTTAATGATCCCATTGCAGAATTGTTGACCAAAATACGCAATGCGAAAGGAGCTCGCCATCGATACGTCGATATGAGCTTTAGCAAAATGAAGGTCAAGATTCTCGATATTCTGAAAAATCATGGATTTATTGAGAATTTCTTGGTCAACGAAGAGAAATTCAAGATCCGCGTCTTCTTGCGCTATACAAAGCAGCGAGAATCGGTGATCCATGGATTGGATCGTGAATCGACAAGCGGCCTCCGCGTCTACATTGGATGTGAAAGCATTCCTCGCGTATTTAATGGAATGGGAATCGCTATTATGTCGACCAACAAAGGCGTTATGGATGGAGAAACCGCACGCAACCTGAAAGTCGGCGGCGAACTGCTTTGTACAGTTTGGTAATAAGATAAGCAAAAGGTAAGAACACATGTCACGACTTGGAAAGACCCCGATTTCTCTCCCGAAAGGAGTGGAACTCAAAGCTACCAAAGACGGAGTCGTTTCTATTAAAGGTCCTAAAGGCCATTTAGAAATGAAACTCCCGGCCGGGCTTCATCTGAAGATTGAAGGTCAAGTAGCCACCCTCGAGTGCGACGAGAACCTGATCGCAAAGAAATCCTTTTACGGCCTCTACCGTTCGCTGTTGAAAAACAACGTACAGGGAGTAGCAGAAGGATATGAGGTGAAACTCACCCTCATCGGCGTAGGATATCGAGCCAACGTGCAAGGGCAAAAATTAGATCTTCAGCTTGGATTTTCCCACCCAACTTGGGTAGATATCCCTAAGACCATTCAAGTGGCCGTCGACAAAGGGACCTCAGTCAGCATCAAAGGTGTTGATAAGAAAGAAGTAGGTCAATTCGCAGCCGCTGTCCGAGCAATGAAACCCCCAGAACCTTACAAAGGGAAAGGGATTCGCTATGAAAACGAATTTGTCCGCAAGAAAGAGGGCAAGGCAGCCAAAGGTAAAGCATAATGGATAAATCGCAAAAAAATAGAAAAAGAGCGCGCACGAATCGAGTTTTTCGCGTACGAAAAAACTTGCATGGAAGCGCCGAAAGACCTAGACTCTCTGTATCCAAGACGAATTGCCATATTTATGCGCAACTCATCGACGATGAGAACTCTGTGACTCTCGCTGGATTTGGAACACAATCTAAAGAAGCATCGGTCAAGAGGAAGTCGAAAGAGAGTGCACGCGAGATCGGCAAACAGATCGCTGAGCTTGCGAAGAAGAGAAATATCAACTCGGTCATTTTTGATCGGGGTCGCTACAAATTCCACGGCGTCGTCGCTGAGCTCGCAAATAGCGCTCGCGAAGCTGGATTGCAGTTTTAACATAGGAAAATTATGGCAAGACAACCTGAGAAAAAACGGCAGGAAGATTTCGGAACAGAGTTTGAAGAGAAAGTCCTCTATATCAATCGTTGCTCGAAAGTAGTGAAAGGGGGACGTAAATTTAGCTTCTCCGCACTCATTCTCGTTGGCGATGGACAAGGCCACGTAGGCTATGGTTTTGCGAAAGCGAACGAAGTCTCGGACGCCATCCGCAAAGGATCAGAAGCTGCGCGCAAGAACATTTTCACCATTGAGATGGAAGGATCAACCATCCCTCACGAAGTATACGTTGAGTGGGACGGTGCTAAAATCCTCTTGAAGCCAGCAGCCGTTGGAACTGGAGTGATCGCAGGATCGAAAGTACGCTCTGTTCTCGAACTTGGCGGAGTGAAAGATGTCGTTGCAAAGAATTTAGGCTCAAGCAACCCATTGAACCAAGTCAAAGCGATCTTTAAAGCCCTTCTCCAATTGAAAAACCGAGAGAAGAATCTCGCTGAACGTAAAGGAGCATTTGCTCATGCATAGTCTATCGCAATTGAAAAACACATCGCGCCCCCCAAAAAAATCACGCCGCATCGGCCGTGGTATTGGGTGTAAAAAGGGTGGTCACGCTGGACGAGGCGGAAAAGGGGATAGCCACCGCCAAGGTTATAGCAAGCGTTATGGATATGAAGGGGGACAAGTACCTCTTTATCGGAAACTTCCGATCCGTGGATTTACCCGCGGCACATTTGTGAAGCTCACGACAGCCATTTCACTCGAAACAATCAATGCCTACTTTGAAGACGGCGAAACCGTATCTCCAGAAACATTGCGCGAAAGAGGACTCATTCCTCGCCGCATTCCTGGTGGAATTAAGATCCTTTCCAACGGCGAACTGACTAAGAAAGTGAACATTGAAGCTCACCACTATTCTGAAGCGGCTGAGCAAAAGCTGAAAGACAAAGGCATTTCTTTTACAAAGGTTTAAAACCATGATCGAAGCGATACAGCGCATCTTTGGTATTCCTGAGTTGAGAGTCAAGATCGTCTACACCTTGATTCTGTTAGGCGTTTGCCGTATTGGCGCATATATCCCTGTGCCCGGAGTCAATGCTGACGTCGCAATCAGCCTCTTTAAATTTGCAACGGGGGGAGGGCAAAACCTTTTCCAACTCGTTGACATTTTTTCGGGCGGCGCGTTTGCCAAGATGACTGTTCTCGCTCTTGGAGTGATGCCCTATATCACCGCTTCGATCATTATGCAGCTTTTGATTGCACTGATCCCCTCATTGCAAAGAGAGATTCGAGAAGCCCCCGACCAAGGACGGCGCAAGCTCTCCAAATGGACCCGGCTAGCCACTCTCGTAATCTCTCTCTTTCAATCGATGCTCTTTGCTAAATATGTGATGAGAGTCAACCTCTCCAGCCCTGGAATTATCGTCCCCGAAATCCTCGATGTGCAGCTCTTCGGCGTCTCTTGGCTCTTTTACCTCACCGTAATGACCACCATGACCGCAGGCACACTCTTCCTCATGTGGATTGGGGAGCAGATCAGTGAAAAAGGGGTTGGAAACGGGATCAGCCTCATCATCGCCCTCGGAATTTTAGCTTCGTTCCCAAGCACGATCGGCTCGATCATCAACCAATTGAATCTCGAGTCGCAAGATGCAGGACAGCTCACATTTCCCATGCTGATTGTCCTCTGCGCCCTCTTTGTCTTCATCACTGTAGGAACTATCCTCGTGATTCAAGGGCAACGAAGGATCCCTCTTCAGTATGCCCGCCGCATTGTAGGTCGGCATGAAGTACAGGGGGGGAACTCTCACATCCCGCTGAAAGTCAACTATGCTGGGGTAGTCCCTGTCATTTTTGCCTCATCCCTCCTCATGTTCCCAGCCACTATTGGGCAGTTTTTGGGACGCAGCTCCTGGTTTGGCCAGCTCACCAGCTCCCTCATGCCAGGCACATGGGTTTACCTCATTTTTTACGTCTTGCTCATTCTATTTTTTACTTACTTTTGGACAGCCACTCAGTTTAAACCTGAGCAAATCGCCTCCGATATGAAGAAAAATGGGGCCTTTATCCCTGGAATCCGGCAAGGCAAACCAACGCAAGATTACCTCGAGACGACAATGAGCCGGATCACATTGGCCGGAGCCGTTTTCTTGAGCATTATAGCTATACTGCCCACCCTGGTGGGGCGTGTCATCGGTGTCGATGCAAACATTAGCCAATTTTTTGGCGGAACCTCGCTTCTCATCTTAGTAGGAGTTATTTTAGATACAACGAAACAGATTGAATCTCACCTACTTATGAAGAGATACGAAGGCTTTATGACGAAGGGTAAACTTCGTGGACGATAAACCTTAAATCATGTTATTTTAGACGGAAGGAATTTGATATGCCTAGAGTCATCGGAATAGATATTCCAGACAATAAGCGCTTGGAGATCAGCTTGACCTACATCTACGGAGTAGGCCGGAAATTATCCAACCAGATTATTGAGAAACTGGGTCTTAATAAAGATATGCGAGCGAAAGAAATGAACGAAGACGACATTGCTCGTCTGAATGCAATTCTTCAATCGGAGTATGTTGTTGAAGGGGACTTGCGCCGTCAAGTTCAGAACAACATTAAGCGCCTTGTTGGAATTCATTGCTATCGCGGCATCCGCCATCGCCTTGGACTGCCAGTGCGTGGACAAAGAACCCGCACCAACGCACGTACCCGCAAAGGTAAACGGAAAACTGTTGCGAACAAGAAAATCTAATAGGAGTTAACCTTGGCAAAGCAAGAACAGAAAGCGCCACCGAAGAAAGTCGGCGTACGAGTCAAGAAGAAAGTCGCCCGCACAGTTCCCTCTGGAATTGCGCATGTGAAAGCGACCTTTAACAATACGAATGTAACGATCACCGACTTAGCTGGGAACGTGATTTCCTGGTCATCGGCTGGAAAAGCGAACTTTTCTGGTTCGAAAAAATCTTCAGCATTTGCTGCAACGGTTGCTGCTCAGAACGCGGCTCGTGAAGCGATGGCTGTAGGAATGAAAGAGTGTGAAGTGAATCTCAACGGACCTGGCGCTGGACGTGAATCGGCAGTCAGAGGACTGATGAGCGCGGGACTATCTGTCAGCATCATCCGCGATAAGACACCTGTTCCCCACAATGGGTGCAGAGCTCGCAAACGTAGACGTGTATAAGAGGAGACTAACATGCCCGTAAAGTATGGCAAATTTGAAATGCCAGAAAAAATTAAATTGGATGAAGCAAGCCAAACGGCAACGTTTGCCCGCTTTGTCGTAGAACCCTTTGAGCGCGGATTCGGCCATACGGTAGGAAACTCCCTGCGCAGGATCATGTTAGCCTCGCTCGAAGCGCCTGCCATTGTTTCTGTAAGGATCGAAGGAGTTTCTCACGAATACATGGCTGTTGAAGGGATCATCGAAGACATGACCCATGTGATCCTCAATGTGAAAGGCTCTTTATTGAGACGCCTCACCATTGGCGACGATCTCCATCCCCGCGACATTAAGCTCATCACCAAGATGCTTGAAGTCACCGACGAGATGATTGAGAAAGGAGGAGGCTCGTACCGAGTCACCCTGAAAGATCTCTTGGGGCAAAGCGAGTATGAAGTTGTCAACCCAGACCACCTGATTTTTACTGCGACGAAGCCGATGAGCCGCCGTGTAGATTTCCGGATTGTATCTGGACGAGGATATGTTCCTTCTGAAAGGCACACAAACTTTGAGCGCAATGTAGACGAGATCATCGTAGACTCCTCATTTTCACCGGTCCGCCTTGTCAATTACTATGTGGAGAACACACGAGTAGGGCAAGATACAGACTACGACCGACTGATTTTGGAAGTGACAACGGATGGACGCATCAGCCCTGTAGAAGCCCTCACATTTGCGGCTCAGATTGGAATCATGCACTACCAAGTGTTTGAGACGATCAAAGCCCACTCTGTGATCTTTGACAAAGGGGAGATGCAGACCAACCGGGATCGGGACGAAGTTCTTGCGAAGCTCTCATTGAGAATCAACGAGATCGAGCTCTCTGTCCGCTCTACCAACTGCCTTGCTAACGCAAATATCGACACGATTGGCGAACTTGTTGTCATGCCTGAATCGGACATGCTCCGCTTCAGAAACTTCGGCAAAAAATCGCTGACAGAGATTAAGCAGAAGCTCGATGAGCTTGGGCTGTCATTGGGAATGGATCTGGCCAAGTACGGAATCAACCGGGACAATATCAAGCAAATCATTTCAACGTATCAAGCTGAGAAAGCTGGAGCCACCGAAGTATGAGACACGGTAACCACACATTTAAAGTTGGCAGAACAGGGTCGCACAGACGCGCCATGCTCTCTAACATGATGAAGTCCCTCATTGAGAATGAGCGGATTGTAACGACAGTACCTAAAGCGAAAGAATTGCGCCGTCACGCTGAAAAGATGATTACGCTCGCTAAGGACAACACGCTAGCATCTAAGCGCAGAGCGATTGCCCAACTCAAAGTGGCCTTCAATCCTCTTACATCCAAAGAGGCAAGAACGGCCAAGAAAGGGGAGAAAGACTCTTTCTCGCGCGATCGTTTAGTGATTGAGAAGCTTTTTGGGGAATTGCGAGAGCGATTTTCTACACGAAACGGCGGCTATACCCGGATTATCCGCAAGGACGATCGGATTGGCGACAACGCTCCAACGTGCTATATTGAATATCTCAAATAATTTCCTCTGTGCCCGAGAAAAATCGGGCACTTCTTCCTTTACAATCTTTTTTAGATCCACTATTCTTGGCCTTCTGAATCTAAGGATGCGTCGATGGTGAAGCGTGTAGCGATCAATGGTTTTGGGCGAATTGGGAGACTAGTTCTTCGCCTAGCGTTAGAAAATCCGCAGCTTGAAGTGGTTGCGATCAATGATCTTGTCCCTGCGGACAATCTCGCCTATCTTTTCAAGTATGACACGGTTCATCGCACCTTTGCGAAAGAGGTAGCCTCTGACGGACCCAATCTCATCATCGATGGCCGTAAGATAGCCGTTTGTGCCGAGAAGGATCCCTCCCTCCTTCCTTGGAAAAAGTACCAAGTCGATTATGTTGTAGAATCGACAGGCCGTTTCACCCATCTTGCCGATGCGAAAAAGCATCTTGAAGCTGGAGCGAAGCGGGTCCTCATTACAGCTCCAGGAAAAGATGAGATGCCCACCTATGTGGTGGGAGTGAACCACGCTCATTTTAATCCGCAAAAAGATTTTGTATTATGCAATGCTTCGTGCACGACCAATTGTCTTGCGCCGCTTTGCAAAGTTCTTCTCGATTCCTTTGGGATTGAAGAGGGGCTGATGACAACTGTTCATTCATTGACAGCGAGCCAACCCACAGTTGACGGGCCCTCTCATAAAGATTGGCGCGGCGGCAGGTCGGCTGGCTATAATATTATTCCGGCATCCACGGGGGCTGCGAAAGCGGTCATTCTCTGCCTGCCTGAACTGAAAGGAAAGTTAACCGGTATGGCCTTTCGCGTTCCCACTCCTGACGTATCTGTTGTTGATTTGACAGTCCGTCTGTCGAAAGAGACGACTTATGAGGAGATTTGCGGCGCGATGGACCAAGCAGCCAAGACCACTCTCAAGGGGATATTAGCCACCACTGATGAAGAGTTGGTCTCATCTGATTTTATAGGCAGCTCATATTCTTCGATTTTCGACAAGAAAGCGGGGATTGCATTGAGCCGTCGATTTTATAAATTAA
>CAZIML010000088.1:0-7811 GCA_964540255.1 uncultured bacterium | reverse complement strand
GCCTTCGAGTTTTGCCTGAAACTCGGCCTTAGAGCGGGCCCTGCGGGCTTCTCGATATTGAGCGCCCACTGAGGTACCGCTGCGTAAGATCTGCCGTCCTATCACTCGCGCTTCACCCGTATCAGGCAGTGCCTGATACAACTTGATGATCCGCAAAGCAAAATCTTTAGTGCGAACAGAGAGGTCTATTGGCTCCAGAAATGTTGCCATATTACTTCTGCGTTCAGACTTCAGCGTTCAGCGTTTATGCGAAAGGGGGGACTCGAACCCCCATGAGATTGCTCCCGCTACCACCTCAAGGTAGTGCGTCTGCCAATTTCGCCACTTTCGCAAAGAAAATGAAGGGAAAGTGTACTGAATCGGCAATTATGTTGCAAACTCTTTTACCCAAGCCTCTGTTGTGAGGGGCTTTCCGGTCACGTGTTCAATGAGCTGAAACCAGGGCATCCGATTGCCGGGAAAAAAGAGTTTTTCATTGAGAAATTGCCCCGCCTTCGGGGTCGTGAGAGAGGGGCTTCCCGAATAGGTCGCAAGAGCTTCTTGGATCGATGAGGCAAACATTTCTCCAAGCAGGTAACTAAAATAATAAACAGGGGCGAGTCCAATGTGATACTTGGCCGCCCAGTCTGAATGGGAAGAGCGGTTTTTTGGCGGGGTGATTTTTTGATATTTTTGGACAAGGCTCCACCAGAGGGTATTGAGATCTTGGGAGGGTTTGCGATAAAGCTCGCTTTCAAAGGCGGTCATGACGAGAACCCAACGGCTGAAGATGAGCTGGCGACGCCGAAGACTCTGGTCGGCTTTCTTGCGCAAAGGCTCTTTTTGAGGGCCGATGAGGTGAAGAAGAGATTCAGAACGGTAGGCTTGCCGGCCGGCGATAAGGGCCATCGCTTCGGTGGTGATCATATGAGGGGGCTCCCGAAGCAGCCAGGGAAGGGTGGGGTCGAAGCCCAGTTCATAGATGGCATGACCCAGCTCGTGAAGAACCGTTTCCATCCACTTGATCGAGGGCTGAATATTGTTGAGAGTCCGGATATCTGAGCCTCGGTCAATATTGGTGCAAAAGGCATGCTGGTTTTTCCCAGGGCGTTCATACATGTCGCTCCGGGCGAGGATGGGAGCTACGTCGATCCCCATTTTTTGATAGAAGCGGGCGCTTGTTTCGGCAAGGTCGATCCCGTCGACAAGAGCGTCGAGCTCCGCAGTATCTAGGGGATCTTCTTGGCAGAAAGGATCGCTCCAAGCCCAGGGGCCGAGCTCCGAAATGGGGACCGAAAACCGGTCCGCTTGGCGCCGCTCAATCTCAGAGAGAACGTCAAGGTAGGCCTTCTCCGATTGTTCCGAGAGCTCTTCAAGGGTCCGAAGGAGCCATTTTGGATCCACTTCTTGAAGATCGAGCTGCATCTGAAAATAGTCCGAATACCCAAGAGCATGGGCTGATTGGTTGCGAAGATGGACGAGATGGAGAATTAGAGGAGCCAAAAGATCGCCGATTTCTTTGGACGCTTCCCAAACTTTTTTTCGAACCGAGGGGTCATTTTCCGATTTGAGAAGAGTCCGAATCTCATTTTCAGAAAGTTTTTTTCCATCGATTGAGGGGCGGAAATTGGCATAGCTTTGGGCAAGGGCAGCTTCCTTTTGAGAGATCTCTTCTAAGAGCGGTTTTGGGATCTGATTCTGTTTGAATGCTTGAATGAGAAGCTTGAGCTGCCGGGCAAGAAGGGGGGAATGAACCTCTTTTTCCCATGCAAGAAGTTTTTTGTAGGTGGCAGAGTCGTTGAAAAGAAGACGGAACTCAGTGCTTAAATCTGCCTGAAGATCGGCCGCATCAGGAGAGCCGGTCGTTTCCAAAATCCAAAAAGCTTTATTGAGCTGTTTCGATTTGCGCTGTAGAGGGGGGACAAACTCTTTGAGGAATTGTTCAAATGTCATATGCTTGGGCTCATGAAAGGGTTGATGGTCTTATTGATTCGATTTTATCAGGCGGCAATCAGCCCCTTCATCGGGCACTGCTGCCGCTTTTTTCCCACTTGCTCCGAATATACGATCGAAGCGATTCAAAAACATGGTTCGATGAAGGGGGGCTGGCTCGGTCTTAAACGAATCTGCCGATGCCACCCGCTTCATCGGGGCGGCTCTGATCCTGTCCCCTGAGGGATTTTTAAGATCATTCCTGGGTAAAGGGAGTCTTTCTCCAGGCCGTTCAGCTTGACGATCTCATCCACCTTGACTTTGTATGTGCGGGACACTTTCCAAAGACTTTCTCCATCCTTCACAACGTGGACTTTCCCCTCAGCAGACGAAACAGGCTTCGGGGCGGCAGGAATCGGGGCAGATTCTGGGGCAAAACGAGCCAGAACGACTTTCGGATCAATCGGAGCTGTGGCCAATTCTCCCGCATAGGCATAAAGGGTCATCGCCGCGGCTTGCCAGATCGCATCGCTGCGGGGCGAGCGGAGAAGCTCGACGCAAAATTGGGTCGCCTCTTCACTCTGTTTTTTCAAGAGGGAAAGAAGATCGAGAATCCCCCGGTCCTCCATCCGCTTTGAGGCAAATGCGAAATCGGTCTTTAAGAGGAGCTGCGCTCCAGTCGGAGAGTGAAGGGCGATATAGCCGAGAAGGAGGTTGCGCCGTTTATCAACTGAAAAATCGAGCACTTGAGCCTGCTCGCGGCTCAGTTTTTCTAAAAGCTCCCAGTTCCCTTCGGCAATCAAGTTGAGAAGAAGGGAGGGCTCTTGTGGGGCTCCCGACTTTTGAAAAAGAAGCTGGAGGGCATGAAACTCAGGAGTGTGAAAAAAAGCTTGTTCCAAACTCTCGTCGCGAACCGTCTGATGGGATTGGAGGATCGCAAAAAGTCCTTTAGCGGTGAGGGGCCACTTTTCTTGATAAGCAAAACGGATGATCGCCTCGAACTCTTCTTCAGAGAGCCCGGGGAAAAGATCCACTTTCTGATCTCCAGCAGAGACAAGGGTTCTGATTTGGTTAGGAGGGGCAGAAAGGGCCTTTTCGAGATTGAAATGATGGAAGGCGACCAGAGCGGCGAGAGCCAAATCCCTTTTTGTATACCCCTCTTCAATGAGCTCTCGGTTCGTCAAATAGCTGACGAGCTCGCGGAAAGAGAGGCGGGCCATCGAGGCGAAGATTTGCCCATTCGTCGATAAAAGCTCTTTTTTGACCGGCTTGGCCACAATCTGGGAAATCGGGGTCTCTTGGAACATAAAAAAGGCAAACGCCGCAATCAAACCGATGTTGAGCGCCCCGCTGAAAATGAGGGCTAAAGCAAGGAACTTAAATTTTTTTGTGACCATGTCCTAAAAAATACTCTTTTGGACAAAATTTGAAAAGATTAAACTGGCACATTATGAAACTACCATTATCGTTGATCCAGTCCTTTCTCTCGCTCAAAATGGCGCCGGCTCAAATCGGCGACACACTGACCCTTTTGGGGGTCGAAGTGGATCAAATCCACAATGAAAAGCCCCCTTTTGCCAACGTCGTCGTGGGAGAAGTTCTCTCGGCGAAGCGCCACCCCGATGCAAAAAATTTGCAGATCGCTGAAGTGAGCGACGGAAAAGAAACTGTGACCCTTGTTTGCGGCGCTCCGAACTGCAGAGCTGGGATGAAAACAGCGTTTGCAAAGATCGGCGCTATCGTCACCGATAAGCAAATCCGGATTGAAAAAACGACGATTCGGGGGATTGAATCGAGCGGGATGCTCTGCTCCGCTGCTGAATTGCAGCTCTCCGACGATCACGAGGGAATTCTCGATCTGCCTCTTGAAATGAAAAATGGAACCGATCTTTTAAAGACTCTCTGGGATCCTGTTTTCGAGATCTCCCTCACTCCCAACTTAGGCCATTGCATGAGCGCGCTCGGCATCGCCCGGGAACTTTCAGCAGCGCTTCAAATCCCCCTCCAAGCGCCGAAAGAGGCTCTTTCCCTCAAACCGATCGAGAAACAAGTAACCGTTCAGGATGAAAAACTCTGCCCCCGCTACATGTGTTGCTTAATCGAAGGAGTCGACGCAGGCCCCTCCCCTTTTTGGCTGAGACAACAGCTTGCAGCAGCAGGCCAAAAATCGATCAACCGGCTCGTCGATGCGGCCAACTACATCATGATTCGACTGGGACAGCCGATGCACGCGTTCGATTACGACCTTCTCGAAGGAAACAAGATTGAAATCGCCCCCGCAAAAACGGCCCAAAAATTTTTAGGACTCGATGGAGTGGAGCGGGAAATCGCACCCGGAATGCTTTTGATTTCAGACAGCAAGAAACCGATCGCGATTGCCGGAATCATGGGAGGAGCGAATAGCGCCGTTTCAGAAAAAACGACCCGGATCCTCCTTGAAGCTGCCTATTTCGACCCGATCGCCATCCGCCTCGCATCCAAAAAGCTGGGGCTCCGCACCGAAAGCTCCCATCGCTTTGAAAAAGGGATCGATCCAGTCGGCGTTGAGAGAGCCCTTTTTGAGGCGGCCCAGCTGATCGGAGGAACTGTAAAAGGGGGAGTCGACCTAAAAAAAGGGGCCTTTTCCCCAAAAGAGATCCACTACCGCCCCCATCGGATCAACGCCCTTCTCGGAACCCATCTTTCGGAAACCGAGATGGAAGAAATTTTCCACCGCTTAGGATTCCAGACAAAGCAAGGGAAAGCGATCGTCCCCCTTTACCGGACCGATCTTTCTGAAGAGATCGATCTTGTCGAAGAAGTAGCTCGAATCTATGGCTACAACAATATTGAAAAGAGAATCCCCCTCTGCACCACATCGCAGATCCCGAATGATCCCGTTTTCACCTTTGAAAACGAGATGAGAAGACGCCTTTCGGGGCTCGGTCTTACCGAGTTTTTAACTTGCGATTTGATCGGACAAAAGCTCGCGGAAGTTTCGATGGAAATCACTCCGCCATCGATGGAAATGTTAAAAGCCGCCTATTCGAAATCGGAAGAGTATTCCACCCTCCGCACCTCTCTTCTTCCAGGATTGCTCCAAGCGGTCAAAGGGAATATGGCTCAGAAGAACTTTTCGATCGCCGCCTTTGAAATCGGACGAATCCATTTTCTTCAAAAAGGAAAAGTGGTTGAAATTCCGATGGCCTCGATCCTCCTCACTGGAAAAAGCAATTTGCCCCATTGGAGCCGCAAAACAACCGATTTTGACTTCTTTGATCTCAAAGGAATGGTCGAAACGATTGTGAACGGTCCCTTTAAACCTTCTAGCCACATGGCCTTTCATCCAGGGCGGCAAGCCGACATCTGCCACGGAGATCTCATCGTTGGGTCTCTTGGAGAGGTCCATCCATCGCTCCTTTCGAAATTCGACATCGACCAAAGGGTCTACTACGCTGAAATCAATTTGATCGATGCGAAAAAACCGCAGGCCCATGTAAAACCCCTCCCTCAATTTCCTTCCTCGGAACGAGATTGGACTTTGCCCCTCGATCTAAAAATGCCGATCGACACCCTGTTCCGCGCGATCGATTCTCTCCGCTCGCCCCTTTTGGAAAAAGTGGAATTGATCGATCTTTATCATCCGGAAGAGGGAGGAAAGAAAAATGTCACTTTCCGCTTTGTCTACCGCGATCCATTTAAAACGATCTCATTCGATGAAGTAGAAAGAGAGCATGGAAAAATGATGCATCATGTGGCGAATCTCCTTGCAAAATGAATCGCCATTCATTTAGCATTTTGGTAAGCGAGGTTCCATTATGAAGCGATTTCCATTTCTTTTAACCAGTTGTGCACTCATTACATCGTGTCAAACAAGCTCCCCCTTGGATGACATCGTCTCTCAAACCTATGTTCACAAATATGGTTTTGAGACATCGGAAAAAGATTGGGAAGCGCGCGAGCGGGACGGCCAAGTGGTCACCATGCTCAAGAACGTAGTGAATATCAGCCGTTCTTTTGAGAATGGAAAGCTCCATGGCCCCACTACCTATTCATTCCCCCACAGCCAAATGGTCGAAAAAGAGCTCGTCTACGACCAAGGAACTCTCCTCAAAGAGAGAGTGAATGACGCTGCAGGAATTCCAATCCGCGAAGAGGCTTACGAATTCGACAATCGGAAAGTGATCACTCTTTGGGATGAGAAGGGAGCTCCTTTAAGCATCGAAGAATATGCAGGCGATGCTCTCGTCGAAGGGAAATACTACACAGCAGAGCATGAGCTTGAAGCGAAAGTCGATAGCGGAATGGGAGAAAGGGTGAAGCGGGATCGGCAAGGGGTTCTCATTTCGAAAGAAGAGATCGACAATGGAGCCGTTTCGTGCCGCACTACCTACCATCCCAACGGAGCGATCCACACAGTTTCCCACTATAGAGATTATCAGCTTCACGGCTCTCAACTCAAATACACCGCCTCTGGGAAGCCCTTGATGGAGCTCCACTGGAACAACGGGGTTTTGGATGGAGAAAAGATCATCTACCGCAACGGCTCAAAAGTGGCCGTAATCCCCTATGTGAATGGGGAAAAACACGGGAAAGAGTTCCACTACGATGATCTCGGCAATCTCACGGCAGAAATCGAATGGCGCAACGATAAAAAACATGGCTCGACCCAACTCTATACCGAGGATAGCGTCGACACAGAGTGGTTTTTTAAAGGGCAATCGGTAAGCGCTGAAAAATTTCAAAATCTTGAAAGCCGCGATCAAGTGATTTCAGAATATCGTGAAGAAGTACTCTAAAGGGCCCAAAATCGGGGTCGAAATCTCTACACTCGATGGCGCGATCACTCGATCGCGCCTTTTTTTGTCTGATTCTTTCTGCCTGATCGGCCCTCCCCACCCCTGGATTGAAGCCTATCTCGAGGGAGCTCCATTTTCTCTTCTACTCACTGCAGGAACTCCCTATCAGCAAAAAATCCTCCAAGCGTTGCAAGAGATCCCATTTGGTCAAACGATCAGTTACGGGGATTTGGCCCTTTTAGCAGGAAGCCCGAGAGGAGCCAGAGCGGTTGGAAATGCGTGCAACCGCAATCCCTTTCCGCTCCTCGTTCCGTGTCATCGAGTGGTTCACAAAAATGGATCGATGGGAGGCTTTGCTTATGATCTGGAGATTAAAAGACGACTTTTAGAGTTTGAGGCAGGTCATCCCTGCCTCAAGCAAAATTAATTTGCTTTTTCTACTTTGACTTCAGGAGTTGCGACAGTTTCGCTCTTCTCTTCTTTCACTTCAGGAGCCGGTTTTACCTCAACGGCAGCGGCTTGCTTTTGTTCCACTTTGACTTCTGGCACTGATACAACAGCTGCAGGAGCCGCTTCATTTTTTGGCTCTTGCGCCTTATCTGTTGCGCAAGATCCGCACGACTTATTCATCCGGCGATCATGATAGTTTGAATCGTCGTTCATCTCTTTTTTTTCTTGCATCGGTTTTTGCGGTTGGCATGAGCTTGCGAATGCAACTGCGCAGGCAGCCAAAATGAATCTCTTGTTTTTCATAGGTTGAACCTCTTGTTTTAAGGATGGTTTAAAGGTGACATTAAATCCCTTTTTCCGCAAGAAAAAAGAGGGAATTACGCCACTCGCTTCGCGCCAAAAATTCAAGAGTCGGAAAAAATATTTTCTACCACCCGCGAACAAAGTTCGCTAGAGCACACAGAGCTCACAGAGAAGAGAGAGAAGATAAGATATAAATTTAACCCTCTCTCTCTGTGGTCTCTGTGTGCTCTAGCGAACCCTGTTCGCGGGTGGTAAAAAAAATCACACAAAATTTCCTCCAACACCGGTTTTTGTCGTGGCACGCCTTTTGCATCTATGTTTCATGAAGAAACAGAATAAATAGAGGCGGAAAATGAAAAACAAAGATCT
>CAZIML010000087.1:0-7872 GCA_964540255.1 uncultured bacterium | reverse complement strand
ACGGATCGCGAAGCGCTCCCCCATCCAGATCGCCTTCGCCCAAGAATTTGAGATGGAAAAATTTCCCGGTTCCGAACAAAATGAGAAGATAGCTCGCCGCAAAGCGCGCGCCGACGCTCTCTGGAACATTGTCAACGAGAACTACCAAAGGATAAAATGATCCACATGCTGATTTCCGCAACGACCGCCCTGATGGCAGCCACCTCGCCGATCTCCTCTTATACTGTTGTTCCCGACGCATCAAACCTCCCCATTCTCACTCCCGAACTTGCCGATCGAAAAACCCTCAAACTCCGCCTTGAAAACGGCCTTCAGGCTCTCCTCATCTCCGACCCGAAAGCCGATCAATCAGCCACCGCCGTCTCGGTTGGCGCCGGCTCCTGGAACGACCCATCCGAATACCCCGGAATGGCCCACTTTTGCGAACACATGCTCTTCATGGGGACGAAAAAATATCCGAGCGAAAATGAATTTTTCACCTCGGTTTCCAATTATGCCGGCATGACGAACGCGTTCACCGCTCCCAATCGGACCGTCTACATGTTCGCCGCCCAAACCAATGGATTTGCCCCTCTTTTCGATCAATTTGCCCACTTCTTCATCGATCCCCTTTTCAATCCGGCGAACATCGCTCGTGAAATGCATGCAGTCGACCAAGAGTTTGCAAAAAACGTCGAAAACGACGGATGGCGCGAATATATGATCTTCAAAGAGACAGGCAATCCCGATCACCCGAATCGCCTTTTTTCTACAGGCAATTCTGAGACGCTCGGACAAATTCCCCAAAGCGCGCTCAAAAAATGGCATCAGCAAAATTATGGCGCTGAGAAGATCAATGTCGTCGTCTACTCCCCTCTTCCGATCGACCAGCTGAAAGAAATGGTTGTGAATACCTTCTCACAGGTGCCCCAGAGCTTCCATGTGCCGATCGACACAAGCTCCTCTCTCACCTCCCCTGAGCAAGTGGGAAAAATCACCTACATCAAGCCGATCCAAAACAAGCAGTCGCTCACCCTCAGCTGGGAATTGCCCCCCGCTCTTTCCGACGACCCGACAAAATCGGCCGATATCTTGGCCTACGCGCTTCGGAGAGGGCAAAAATATAGCCTCTATGAAAAACTCAAAGAGGAGCAATTGATCGACTCAATGTCGGTTCGTGTCGACGAACTGGGAGGAAAAGGGCATCGGTTTTTCCAAATTTCTCTCGAACTGACTCAGAAAGGAATCGGTGAGATTGAACGGGCGATTCTCCGCTGCTTTGAAGCGATCGCCGGCATTCGGAAAACAGGCGTTCCCGACTATCTTTTCCAAGAAAAAAACACGATGGCCACTCTCAATTATGAATATCAAGAGAGACAAGATCCCTTTGACTACATCATGAAGCTGGGCGACAGCATCGGCGATGAGAGCCTATCGACTTATCCGCGCGACTCGCTCCTGGCCACACAATACGATCCGAAAAAAATTGAAGAGGCGGCAGACCTTTTAAAACCCGACACCTGCTCCATCTCCCTTCTAGCTCCCCCTGAAGTAACCCATGTGGCCCCGAACCGAAAAGAAAAATGGCTCGGAGCAGAATATGCGATCCGCCCCATCCCCGCTGAGTGGCTCGCTGAGTGGAATCGGGCAAAACCCAACGAAGAGATCCGCCTCGCCGGACCAAACCCCTTCATTCCCGATAATCTCGCCATCCTTCCATCGGGCCCCTCGGTTCCCACTCCGATTGCAAATGATGAGCTCGGGATCGCCTACTATGTCCGCTCCCCTGAATTCGGCGTTCCCGATTCGATCTACCACATCCACATCCTCACTCCCGAGATCACCCCATCGGCAAGGAGCGCAGTCCTCACCTCTCTCTACATCGACCACCTGACCGACCACCTCCACCCGACCCTCTCTGCCGCGAATGCGGCCGGCCTCCGCTGCGCCTTCGACCTTTCCCGCTCGTCGCTCCACTTCCAAATCTCCGGCTACAGTGAAAAAGCCCCCCTTCTCCTCGCTGAAGTAGCCAAGCAAATGCCTCTCCATCCCCCCACCCCTGAGCAATTCGCCATCTACGTAGACCGCCATGCAAAAGAGTATCAAAATGGGCAAAAAGAGCTCGCTGTCCGGCAAGCCAAGGAGCTCCTCGACTCGATCGTCAATCAAGACAAAACAACAAAACAAGAAAAGTTAGCCGCCCTCAAAAACATTAGCTACGACGACTTTCTCCGCTTCCACAAAAACCTATTTGAAAAAACCTATATCGAAGCCCTTTTTGCCGGCAATCTTTCCACGAAGCAAGCCGAATCAGCCTGGCTCGACATCATCCACGTCTTCGGCAAATCGCCCTATCCGAAAAACGACCATCCGGTGACCAAAGTACTCCATCTACCGAAAGAAAGCGGCCCCTACGAAATCACCCAGACCACGAACGTTCAGGGAAATGCCGCCATTTTGCTCATCGATGAGGGCAATTTCACCTACTCGAAACGAGCCGCCCAGGAGATCCTCACCGCGGTCGTTAAAGAGGCCTTCTTCAATGAACTGAGAACCAATCAAAAAACGGGCTACATCGCCCAGAGCGATGGGACAGAAGTCGAAGAGCGGCTCTTTCAACTCTTCCTGGTCCAATCGAATTCGCATCAACCCGCCGATCTTCTCTATCGTTTCGAACAATTTATCGAAGAGTTTAACGATTCGCTCGGAGAACAAATCCCTCAAGAGCGATTCGACACCCTGAAAGCCAGCACCATCGCCTCCCTCAAAACCCGCTTCCGCAACTTGGGCGATAAAACAGCCCTTTGGGACCGTTTAGCCTTCGAAAGGGACGCAGACTTTCAGTTTGTTGAAAAAAGGATTCAAGGACTTGCCGATTTAAGTTACACCGAGTTTCAAGAAATCGCCCGCTCATTTCTTTCTAGAGAGAATCGAAGAAGGCTCGCCGTCCTTTTTGAAGGGCGCTTAGCCTCTCCTTTTGCCTATGAGACGATCACCGTCCCACAGCTAGACGAGATCGCCACCTATGCACCTAGAGAAGCCGGGGAGGGAGAAAGAACTCTCCAGGAAAGCGCCTCCGTTTCCAACGAAACGCAATAAAACTAATTTAATATCAATCAAAACATGAACATTGTATAATCACACAAAACAAATACAATGAACAATCACATTGATACAAACATTTAATTGGAAATCGGTCGTTCGGGATTATAACTTACATTCAAACGTCCCTAAGCCCAAGAAAATAATTAATTATTTAATTGGCGCGATTGCAGCCCTTGCGATCTATCTCCACTCTCTTATTACAAAAACAGATTACAGTCAAAGATATAAAGACTTTTGGAAAGAGAGAGAAGTTGTTCAACTGCCCCCGAAACAACCGATGGAGATGGCGGCCGAGCCGCCTAAGCTCGATCTTCCACAAGATCGGGAGATGGTTCCTACTATAGGAATCGTCATAGACGGAGGCAAGGAGGAGGCAAAACTCCTGGTTGAGCCTCCCCCAACAATCTCGGCGGCAGAGACCTCAATGGTCAGCGGAGAAAATGAGTCGCCCCCCTCCTCCGCTCTTCCTACCTCTTCTAATCATTTGTATGGTGCTAAATGGGCGGCAGCCGGATTGGCCGCAGCCTGCGGGGCTTATGCTTTGTGGCAAACGGGTTTGATGGGTGCTGGACTCCGCTATTTTGGCCCCCCCTCTATAAATACCGGTGCAGCAGTTGGGACGATTTCTCAAGCGATTGTACCCAGTTTTACAACCGCCGCGCCAGCGATCTCAATTGCCAGGATCATACAGGCCGCCCCTCCTGTTGTAAATGCACCAGTCATGCCCCCTGCTGCCCCAAAAACAGCTCCCGTTCTACCCCCGATAAACTCTGAATTACAGCCCGGCGAAATTCAGATATTCACCTCCTATACGAGAGATAACCCAGAACGTCTCTCGATGTCTACGAAAGTGAAAGAACACCAACAATCATACTGTAAAGAAAAAGGGTATGCTTACGAGGCGATCGAACAGAATATGGCGGAAGACTCCCTTCCCTATTGGTCCAAAATTGCAGGTATCAACCGATTTTTAAATGAACCATCGAACAAAAAGTGGATCGTTTGGGTCGACGATGATGCGGTGATCATGAACCCGTCGATTCGAATGGAACAGTTTATTAAAGAGCATGGCGGAGATCATCCGAAAACTCATGTAATTGTCACAAAAGACGTTCCTATCGCTGCTACAAAGCTGAACACGGGGGTGCTCATCGTCCGGAACTCCGATTTCAGCCGCCGGTTTTTCAAAAAACTGTGGGAGAAAAGGCATGAACCTATCCCAAACGAGGGATATAGCTACTCCAATTGCCCAGCCCAAATGTGCTTGCACGAGCAACAAGCAATGGATGATCTAATTCAAAGAAACCCAACCTATCTCCAATCTGTAAAAATCATTCCCCAAAGAGATGAAAAAGGGGTCGGATTGAACACCTTCGAAAGATGGGATCATTTCGATGTCGCAAGACAAATGGATCTAAACTATCGCTACATTGATACGCCTGAATCCCGTTGCGATCACTCTAAAGACTACATCTGTCAATGCACGGGTCTCGCGAGCCAGGGAAGAAACCACAGATACAGCCAAGACCCTACCCGCAACCTCCGAGCCGAGTGCATCGACACTCTGATTGCTAAAAGCTCTCTTTAAGACATTATCCCAGTAATAATTAAATATTTAAATAAATTATTTTATATTGTATAATTATTATTATAAACTATACGAGGAATTATGTCAGCTATAGGAGATCGAAGAATATTACAGCAGCAGTCTCAAGCAGCAATTGAGGCTCTACAGAATGGGAATGATGAAAAGCTGAACAACCTCCTCACAAAGAATCCACGGTTGGTCAACTTGCAGGATATCTATGGAAGAACCCTGCTCCATTATGCAGCCAGACTTGGAAAAACTCGGTGTGCTGAGCTTCTCCTTCAACATAAAGCCGATCTCTCGGTGAAAACTAAAAGAGGGCACACCCCGCTTTATACGGCTAAAAAAGCTGGCTCTATCGCGATTGTAAAACTACTCGTTTCTGTAAGCCCCAAAGATCTCGTGAAAGGGTTAAAGAAAATGGATCCGTTGCAAGGAATGCCAACTGAACTTTTACAAATTGCCGCCGAGTATGGACAAACAATGATGCCCAATCCTCCCTTGACAATCGAGAACCGTTCTTTGACACCCCCTCGAGATGATTTTGACTACTAAACTTTCATGTTATGGTAGACGGCATCGACGTCGTCGAGGTTTTCCAGCCATTCAATGAGAGCAATGTTGAGATCGGCATCGGCGTCGCTCACCTCAACCCACGTTTTCGGAACCATCGCAAGTTCAGCTTCCTCCGGCTTAATCCCCGCTTTTTCAACTGCCTCTTTCACTCCAATGAAGGCCTCTACAGGAGTCGTGATGAGATAGAATTCCTCTTCGACTGCAAAATCATCCGCTCCCGCTTCCGTCGCAAGAAGGAATAATTCATCTTCCGAAATCGCCCCCTTAGGAACCTTAATCACCCCTTTTCGATCAAAGTTGTAAGCGACAGCCCCTGGAGTTGCGACAGTGCCGCCACATTTGTTGGTGGCGATCCGAATGTCTGAAGAGATCCGATTCTTATTGTCTGTCATGATATCGGCAATCAGGCCCACTCCCCCATATCCATAGAGCTCGTAGGTCATCGATGTATAATCAGATCCATCGGAAGTGGATGCTTTTTTAATATTGCGCTCCACGTTTTCATTGGGAAGATTGGCGTCTTTCGCTTTTTGAATGGCAGTGCGGAGCTTTGCGTTCGATTTGGGATCAGGGCCCCCTTGCTTGACCGCGCTCATGATCTCTTTCATGATCCGGGAAAAAATTTTCCCTTTTTTCTTGTCAGCCCGCTCCTTGCGGTGCTTCATGTTTGCCCACTTACTATGGCCGGCCATGCGAATATCTCTTTTTAAGAAATTTTAAACTGGTTTTTTCCCACTCTTTCGCCTCTTTAAAGCGGGGAAACGCCTCTTCTTTTTTCCGAAACTCGCGCGAGTGGATCGAACACCGCCCCTCAGTGTTGATTTGGGTCGGAATGAGGGCGTGAAGCATCTCATGATAGACGATGAATTCGAGAAAATAAAGGGGAACTTCAGGGGTGTCGAGGAATGGATGGATTTTTATTTGGCGCCGCTGTTTATCGTACGAACCGAAAGTGATGGAGCGAAAAGAGGTCTTGGGAGAACGGGATGACCAGCCGATCGATACATTTGCAATCGGAACCAAGGGAAGAAGCGAGTGGTAAACCGCCTCCAAATCGTAAGTTTTTCCTCGAGGGTTCATCGGAGGAGATGAAAGGGTATGCTGAGAGAAATGGAGATGGGCCATTTGCTTGAGGATCGCTTTAGCCCTCCGATCGCGCTTGAGAGCATAAAGAAGGAGCGCCTCGAGCACAGGAGTGGGAGCATCATAAAAAAGGCGGTGAACTCGAAGCTGAATAGGGCCCCTCCCCTTCTTGACAGAGAGATAAGAACTCGTATTTTCATGCCAAATCAGATCAAGCGGATAGGGGGTGAGAGTCTCTAAGCGATGAGTCATAAATATTTCTGCATCAATATCTTGTCGATATAACGCCCCTCTTCCTTCATAAACCGTTTATGAACTCCATATTCTTGAAACCCGAGCCTTCGATAGAGGTTGATCGCCGGATTGCCATCGTACACTTCAAGATGAACGAAGTCGAGCTTGAATCGCTCCTTAGCGAGATCGAGCAATTCAGCAATCAGACGGGTTCCCACTCCTTTGCCCCGAAATTTTTCATCGACGATGATGGCAAAAAGGGCTTGATGGGACAATTTTTGATAGGGTTGAAGATAGAGATTGGCAATCCCGCAAGGAACGCCGTCCCATTCGGCGATCAGCACCGCTTTGTGCTTCGAATAGCTGAGCCAGATGCGGGCTGCATCTTCGATTTCTCTTTGGTCGGAAAGGGGAAACCAGCGGAGAACGCCTGGTTGAAGGAGCCAATCGATCAAATACTTTTGATCGCTCTCCTCGGCAAATCGAATCGTCAACGGGTCGATCATGAAAAAAAATGCTCCAACAATAAACGGGGACGCCCGATTCCATTTTTTTTCAGAAAATTTTCCTGCCGGACAAACAACTCAAAACGCTCCTTAAGAAGAAGAGGGAGAAGATGAGAGGGCTCAAAGATTTCGACGTGAAGACTTTCGAGCTTAAAGCGAGTCTTCGCCAAGTTGAGGAGATTGCGCACCATCGAGGTGCCGATCCCTTTCCTCCGATGGGCAGGATCGACGATCAAAAAAAATGAGCAGTGGTGGGCCACTTTCCGATAGGGCATTAAGAATAAAGTTCCGATGGCTACAGGGGTCTCTTTGATAGTCCCAGTCAGACTCGCCTTGTATTTGGCAAATCCGATCCAGTTATTGAGCGAAAGTTCTTTTTCCTCCTCATTGAACGGAAAATCGTCGCACGCTCCTGGCTCATCAAACCACTTTTTTAAGGGGATCAGATCCTCAAGATAGGTAAAACGGATGTCAAAATCAGGGATTGAAATCACCCAAACTCCTTCAAATAGGCATTCACAAAATCGTCAATTTCCCCATCCATCACCGCCTGAATATTTCCAACCTCATACTTTGTTCGAGTATCTTTGACGAGCGTGTAGGGCTGAAATACATAATTGCGGATCTGGCTTCCCCATGCAATCTCTTTTTTCTCTCCCCCCATCGCCGCAATTTTCTGCTGCCGCTCCGTATACTCTTTCTCATAAATCTTTGAGCGGAGCATCCCGAAACAAGTTTCTCTGTTTTGAATCTGGCTTCTTTCGCTTTGGCATGAGACGACAATCCCTGTCGGAATGTGGG
>CAZIML010000086.1:0-7926 GCA_964540255.1 uncultured bacterium | reverse complement strand
ATTACAGACGCCAGTTGGAATCAGTTTCAACAGTACCTCACCTACAAAGCGGCAGAAGCTGGTAGGAAGCTAGGACTGGTGAACCCTGCCTACACAACCCAAGACTGCAGTCAATGCGGCTATCGAGAGGCCAAACCCCTCTCGATGAGAAGCCATAATTGCCTGCAATGCGGGTTGCAAACGACCAGGGATCTCAATGCGGCGAAAAATATATTGGCCCTCGGATTAGATGGCCTAGGGGAAACCCTTAGAAGCCCTCGCCTTTAGGCGAGGGAGTAGTCACGAAATCGAAACTACTGACCGCACTCCTTCTCACCTTTGGAATGATCTCTGCCGATGAATCGCTTCAGATTCTCCACCCTCCTAAAAAAGTGGAACAGCAATTTGGGTACGCGAGCCTTGGATTAGGCCCATTCCCCCTCCCGCTCCCCGCTTTTGGAATCGGCTACCGAACCCAAAAGAATCACCATGGATTCGATCTCTCGCTCCAGGCAGCCACTGTTGTTGCCGCCACCGAATTGAAAGTGGCCGCTCTTTACCACTACTATTGGAAGCCTTGCCTCCTCTCTCAGTCCTATGTAGGGATTGGAGCGGCTCCTGCGGTCGTTCTTGGCGGCGGATGTCACCTAGCAGCCATTTCTCCCGAGTTTGTGATGGGAAAGCAGTACCAGAACGAAAACGGAGACCGGAGGTTTTTCCAAGCTGAAGTGAGCTTCCCCACCTTCTCCTTGGACCGAGACGATTGCTTCTCTTTGCACCACCATAAGAGAAAGATCCACTCTTTCTTCTTCCCCCTCGTCGTATTGAGCTACGGAATCGGGTTCTAAATAAGTTCGAGGGTGAGGGAATCCCTCACCCCGATTTGGATTGAAATCTTTCCCAGATTGTCTGAACTGTTTTTGAAAGAGTCATCGGGTCAAACGGCTTCACGATCACATCTTCCACTCCGTATTTGAAATATTGCTCCACATCGCTTTTTTGCGCCTTTGCAGTGAAAAATACAATCGGTGTTTTGGAAAGCTTGGGTAAATGCTTCATCGCCTGTAAAGTAGCGATTCCATCCATTTTGGGCATCATCACATCTAAAAGGATCAAATCAGGAAGAAAATCCATCGCCATCTGAATCCCCTCTTCCCCGGAAATCGCCGCCCTAAAATCGAGACCTGGCATATCGCGAAAACAAAGTCTCACAACCATGTGAATATCCTCATCATCATCAATAAAAAGAATTTTCTTCAGTCCTTCACTCATCCGACGGGATCCTTCGATTCTGCTCAAAACCGGTATATAACACACCTCCGATATATACCCAAACAACTTGACAAATTCTCGAGTTGAGCGAAATAGATGAATCGAGTAAAGGGGGAATATGGGTGACGAACTGAAGGCAAGGCTTCGAGCATTAAAATGGGAGGGATGGGTCGCCTTCTCAGGGGGAGCCTTTGCCATTCTCATGGGGCTCACCGTCTTGTTTGGATGGTACATCCATAGCATCGTTCTCATTCAGCTTAGCCCTCACTTTGTCGCTATGCAGTTTAATACGGCGCTCGTGATCCTCCTCAGCGGCCTTGCCCTCGCATCCCTCTCTCTCAATTGGAGCTTTCCTTCCCAAAGTTTTGCTCTTATTGGAGGGGGAATCGCACTTCTTACGCTCCTTCAATACCTATTTAAGATCGATCTAGGGATCGATCAAGTTTTTCATACATATAACTTAGCAGTCCCTATGGATCACCCTGGAAGGATGGCGTTCAATACTTCTAGCGCTCTCTTGAGCACTAATTTAGCCATCATTTCCCTCAACCACCGCCGAAATTTCTACCTGTCTCTTCTTTCCTCTGTCATGAGTATCCTCGTTGTGAGTGTGGCAGTAACGAGCTTTATTGGCCATTTGACCGGGCTAGAGGCGATTTATGGGTATCTCGATTTTGCCCGGATGGCCGTTCATACAGCCATAGCGTGTTTCGTGTTGGGGATCTGTACCTTCACTTTCGCAGTTCGCTCTTCATGGGACCAAAGAGTCAACAACTTAGCGCTTCCAACGACCATTATCATTGGGATGTTAGCTGCGACTCTTGCAGTTTGGCAAGTCTTTCGAGCGCAGGAACATATAGCTATTCAATTAGTGATCAACAACCAAGCCAAAAATCTTCAAAAAACGTTTAATGAAGAGCTCCAAAATGAACTCAAAGCTTTGAAAAGAATGGTGGATCGCTGGGAGTCCATCGGAAATTACCCCCTCCCTATATGGACTGTTGACTCTCATAACTATGTGCACGATTTAGTGGGACTCGAAGAATTAGCAATCTATAACCAAGACCTGAAATTTGAAAATCGAACCATCCGCGAAACAGCTCATCCGATCGACGATGTCCAAAAAATCTTTCCCGATCAAATTGACTCAATCAAAAAAGGGAACCTTGCTACCCAACCCTCCCCCCATAATGATTCGTTATATATCTACTATCCCATCATGGTTCAGCACGAATTTAAAGGGGCTTTAGTCGCCTCGATCGACCTCGTCGAGATATTAATGGCTGAAGTGAAAGCAGACCAACTTGGGAATTATCTGGTCTCCCTCTCATTCAACCATCGAGTCCTCTTTTCTGGAGGAGATCTCCGCTCTCCAATCAGTGGGATTACGGTAGAGAATCCGATCGCCTCTGAGTACGGTCCTTGGACCGTCTCATTGACTCCGACCCAAAGTTCTTCTGTCAATTCAAAAAGTTCTATCGACCTCATTATCTTGATCACCGGAGTGATCGTAACTGCCCTTTCGGGAGGACTCGTATTCGTCGGCCAAAACATCCGCCTACAAAAAAAAGAATTAGAAAAGGTCAATTACTTGCTGACACAGGCTTCGGAAAAAGCCGATGCGGCCAACGTCGCAAAAGGGGTTTTTTTAGCGACAATGAGCCATGAGATCCGAACTCCGTTGAATGCGATTGTTGGAACGATTGAACTCCTCGCGGAAACTGAGCTGAACCCCGTGCAAAAAAAATATCTAGATCGAGTGGTCCAGTCGAGCAAAGTTCTTCTTGAATTGATCGGGGATATTCTCGACTTTTCGAAAATTGAAGCGGGGGGAGTCATGCTTGAACTCATTTCCGCCGATTTATTGACCACTGTTAAAGCAGTGACCGATAACCTTGCTTTGAAAGCAAAAGAAAAAAAAATCGACATCTTCGTCGAGTATCCTTCGCAGCCCCTCCCGCAACTTCTTTTCGACCCAATTCGAATCCAGCAGATTTTAAGTAACTTAGGAAATAATTCATATAAATTCACAGACACAGGATATTTACTGTTCCGAATTCTAGTGAAAACCCCCCTTCCAGAACATCTCCTGATCCGATTTGAAGTGATCGATACCGGGATCGGGATCTCCTCCGAAGATCAAAAAAAACTTTTCCAAAAGTTCTCTCAAGTTGAGCGGACCCAGTCAAGAAAATACGGGGGAGTGGGGCTTGGCCTCTCGATCTGCAAAAAATTGATCGATTTAATGAAAGGGGAGATCGGGGTGATTAGCGAAGCGGGAAAAGGCTCCACTTTTTGGGTTGAAATCCCCTTCGAGATCTCCTCTAAAACTCCTCCACCACTTTATTCTATTGGAAACAAATCGGTTCTACTCCTTGATGAAAAAGAGAAAGAAAAAGAAATTCTGAAGAAATATTTAGAAGACTGGGGAGCCAAAGTAATCCACGATCCCAACACAGAAAGACCTGACTGGATTCTCTCAACAAGCACTCCTCCAGGATCCGAAGCACAGACCATTTTGATCGCTGATACCGGGACCGAAACTCAAGGGAGAGGCGCTGTTGTCAACCGCCCCATCTTTCCCAACGAACTGTACAAATATTTACAAGGAAAACAATAGATATGGATTGGAAAACCTGTTTCAAAGATAAGCGAATATTAATTGCTGAAGATGATCAAGTTAGTAGAGATTTAATGCACGATATCTTTGACCTCATGGGGTGCCGCGCTGAGTTTGCAGTCGATGGAAACGATGTGGTGGAAAAATTCAAAAAGGGGGAATTCGATCTCGTTTTCATGGATGTGCGGATGCCCAACAAAGATGGAGTGGCGGCTACCAAAGAGATTCGGGCCTTAGAAAAAGGGGGCAAACGAACTCCCATCGTCGCCTTAACAGCCAGTATTCTCGCAGAAGATCGGAGAGTCTGTGTTGAAGCAGGGGTTGATGAATTTGTCGCTAAACCGATCCATTTAGATGACCTCCGAAACAAAATGGCGAAGTTTTTAATAGGAGAAAAATGAAGATTAGGAAAAGCATTCTAATCCTGTCCCTTCTTCTCTTATTGGGGACCATCGGCTCGATCTTCTTCTTTCACGCTGCGCGAATTGAAGAAGATGGGCATGGAAAGTTAGTCTTCCAAGAGCAAGCAAAAACGATCATCTTTGGAGTTAGAGAAAAGATTGCAAAAACCAAGCTAGTCCTTATTGGAGTGAGGAGTTTCTTCGCCTCTTCCGATTCAATCTCTCCGGAGGAATGGAACAGTTACTATAAAACCTTCGACTTGTCTTCCCAATTCCCAGCGATGGAATTTCTATCGATTGTCAGGAACATCCCGAAAGATGAGGAAACGATCACCATTGAGCAAATCCGAGCGGATGGGATTAGCAACTTCAAAATCTGGCCCCCTTCAGCAAGCCAAGTAGTTTGCCCCATCGTCTACATTCAACCAGCCCCTTACCTCGGTTGGATCGGGTATGACACCACCCAAAACCCCAATGTGTATGCTGCGGCACTTGCCTCAGCTCAATCGAAAGAAGTGATCTTGGCACCCGCCTTTAATTTGAGCAAAGTTGAAGCAAAAAAATCAGACTTTACTTTTTGGCTGCCTATCCAAAAGCCAAAAGCAACTCAAGGGACAAAAGGAGGCTCCAACTATGGCTGGGTCATGGCATTCATCCGGTTCAATATCCTCCTGAAAAATGTGATGGATGAAATAGAAAACAGCGACATCAACATCACCGTCTACCTTGGAAATCAAACCAGCCAAGATCAGCTTATTTACGCCAACATTCAATCTCCTGACCCAACCCCTATTTATTCTGCGACTGAAATCGTCGAAATTGCTGGGACACAGTTTGCATTTCAATTTCAAAGCGGTCCTTCATATAAATTAGTCAGAAGTTATCTTCACCCCATTCTTATTTTTCTCCTTTCAATCATCACCCTGATTTCTCTCTTCATTGCTGCGTACCTCTACAATTCGAATAAAGAGGCGCTGAATCTTCCTGAATCCCAGCTGAATGGGGATATTTCATGGGTCATGCGCCAAGCCGTTGTCGACAACGCCAACTATAGCATCATTTGCACAAATAAAACGGGACTGATCGTCCTCTTCAATAAAGCCGCTGAAAAATTACTTGGCTACTCGGCCGCAGATCTCGTCGGTAAAGAAACCCCCGTCTTCTTCCATGACCCAGAGGAGATCAAAGCCAAAGCTCAAGGGCTCACCAATCTTTTAGGAAAACCGATTGAAGCAGGGATGGAGACTTTTACAACTATGGCCGATAAAGGGATCCCCGACGAACAAAAATGGACCTATATCCGCAAAGACAAAACTCGCATCACAGTGACTCTCTCGATCACCCCAGTCAAAAATCCCAAAGGGGATTTGATCGGCTATATGGGGATCGCCCATGAAGCCAAGTAATTGCTTGTCATTGAGAAGGGGGAATGGTAGGATGGATGGCGTATGTATGCTTGGCTTGCTCTCATCTTCGCGTCCATTGAACTTGCTTCAACGCCGCTACTCGATGAAAACCATTTAGAAAAGTCGTACGAGACCTCTTTAGAGGTACTACAAACAACTCCTTGCGATCCTGCAGCCCTCGAAACACTCTCTGAAATCGGAAGGCGATGGAATCAGATCGAAACGAAGGGGGAAGAGACGATCCATATCTACACTATTCTGAACCAATGCCACCCCAAAAATGGGGACACCCTCTTTTATCTTGGCAGAGCCCTTGCCCGCAATAAGCAATGGAATCAAGCTGAAGAGATCTTGAAGGAATGTCTGGAAGTAGCCCCTCAATATGGGGACGCAAGGGTCCAACTGGGTTATCTCTATCTTTGGCAAGAACGTTATCCAGAGGCAGAAAGAGAATTTCTCCAAGGATCAGATAACACTGACGCTCGGTTTGGTCTTGCCCTCGCTATGAAGCGACAAGGAAAGACTGCATCTGCTAAAGAACATCTCAACGCCGTTTTAGAAGCTAACCCAAAACATCGAGAAGCTCACAAAGAAAAAGGTCGTCTCCTTTATTCTGAGATGGACTTTTATGGAGCAGAAACAGAGTTTGCTTGGCTTATTGACGATGACCCGAACGAGGGAAACTACTGGGCCGAAATGTTCGATATCAAATCTCACACTCGTTATGCCCTTTCAGTGGATACCTTCTACACCGAAGCTAAAGAGAATGACCCAAGTCTCAAGGCTCCTGTGGTTAAAGATTACTATTTCATGAATAACGTCCATCTGATCGTCCCCCTCACCAATCGATGGCGCCTCGATTTAAAGCAAATCTACTACCACCAAAGGGAAAATGATATCTACCCTCCCGTAGGGACCAACTACTCGATGTTCATCACTGGAGGCCAAGCTTCTGCCACCTATTTCTTTGCCCCGTTCTGGCGCTGGAATATTTCAGCAAGGGGCTTCTCAGCCTGGGGAGAACAAAATAATGTCGGTTATCCGTTCCATAAAACGGCCCGCTTTGAGCCTGGAACGGGCCTCCTCTATAACAGCGAAAAACAACTCTTCTCGATCGACTATCACATAGAGTCATACGTCATTAAAAACTTTTCTAACTTCACTTCGAGTCTTCTCAGAACTGACTATCTCACAGCTGGATATAAGCGAAAAATCGACACAAAACTCAAACCTGAAGTGGAAGTTTGGGCAACCCACATCTTCATCCACGACCGACTCCACAACTGGGAAAACAATGAACTCGCCTCAGCCCGATGCCAACTTCCCTATCTCAAAGAATATGTGACCGCAATCTACAGATTCGAGCATGGCCATTATAATAAACTCAACCAAAACTATTATTCCTTCAAACAGCAACTGAGAAATGTGCTCGGCGTTTGTCTCCATATCCCCATCAATGAAAGCGTCACCTGGGATAGCTTCTATTTTCATCGGTGGCAAACCACTTACAACCTCTATCAACCGATCGGAAACTTCATCTTTGTGTCGCCAAAGCAATACCTGGTAGCTAATTGGGTCAGCTCAACCCTAACTGCTCGCTACCGAGACAAGCTCCGGCTCGTCTTAGAGGGAAAGTATTACCATGACACCCTACCCTACCGCGACTGGACCCTCTCTGGGTCGCTCGTCTGGCAATTCTAGCTTCCTGACTCCCCTCCCTTTTTCTTCACTTTTCCTGGAGCTGCATCGATCAGTTTTTGAATAAAAAGGGACGACTCTCTGAGCTCATCTCCTTTTGTAAAAAACCAATAGTATCCTCGCAAGCGCCAATAGACAGTGAGCTGTCGATACCCAATATTTTCTAGAAAATTGGAAAAAAGGAGCATCACAAGGCTTCTGAGAGAAGGGTACTTCCGAAATGAAAACTCTTCGATGGACAAACAGAAAATCGTGTAGAGAGCTGTATACCCAAAGCTTACAGCCATCACCATGAGAAAAAATGGGACATTCAAAAGGCCCAACATCCAGGTGATCAAAACATAACTCCAGGCCAACATTTCAATAACCGGCTCAAGAGCCTCTCCAAATAACCAAAAAGGGAATCCAAACATCCCAAAAGTACCATACCGGGGATTGAAGCAGATTTTCTTATGAAACCAGATCGATTCGAGCAATCCGAGATGCCAACGACTCCTTTGCCGCCCCAAGTGGCTCAGTTCAGTGGGAGCTACAGTCCAAGCCACAGGAT
>CAZIML010000085.1:2461-7930 GCA_964540255.1 uncultured bacterium | reverse complement strand
TCAGTGTAATGACCTCGCTCCGAAATCTCCCCATCGTCTCAGAATATGGGTTCGGCTCCCCCTTCCTTTACCTCGTCGTAGCTCTCGTATTTCTCTTTCCCGCTGCCCTCGTTTCGGCTGAACTTGCGACAGGCTGGCACCAGACTGGCGGAGTCTATATCTGGGTCAAAGAGGCATTCGGTCCCGGCTGGGGCTTTTTTGCCATCTGGATGCAGTGGATCCACAATGTCACTTGGTTCCCCGCCATCCTCTCATTTGCAGCAACCGCCCTCGCCTACATCATCCAACCTGAACTCGCTCACAATAAAACCTACTTGATCGTATCGATCCTCGGCGGCTTTTGGGGATTTACCTTCTTCAATTATTTCGGGATCAAAACCTCAAGCTGGTTTAGTGCAATCGGAGTGATTGCCGGAACAATCATTCCCGGAGCCCTCCTGATCATCCTTGGGTTCTCCTGGGTTCTTACCGGCCAGCCCCTCCAAATCGAATTTTCTAAAGAGGCCCTCATCCCATCGCTCGGAAACATTCAGAATCTCGTCTTTTTAACGGGACTTTTCCTTGCTTTCGGAGGCCTTGAAGTATCGGCCGCCCACGCCCGCGAAGTAAAAGACCCCCAAAAAACATTTCCCCGCGCCATTTTAATCGCAGCCGTTCTCTCTCTTTTGATTTATGCAGTAGGAGCCCTCGCGATTGCCATCATGATCCCTAAAGAAGAGATCAGCCTTGTCGCTGGCCTGATGGAAGCCTTCGGCCTCTTTCTCGACCATTTCAGTTTGGGCTGGATGGTCCCCCTCCTCGGCGTCATGATCGTCTTTGGCGCAGTGGGAGAACTCAATGCCTGGATCATCGGACCTGTGAGAGCCCTTCACGCCACTTCGAAACATGGCGACCTCCCCCCCGTCTTTCAAAAACTCAACCGGCACGGAATGCCCTCCAATCTCCTCCTCTTCCAAGCCTCGATCGTCACCCTCTCCACATTTGTCTTTCTCTTTATGCCCTCTGCCAGCAGCGCATTTTGGATCTTGAGCGCTATGTCGGCGCAGCTTTACCTCATCATGTACATCCTGATGTTCCTCTCAGCGATCAAACTCCGTTACACTCGCGCCCACGTGGTGAGAACCTACCGGATCCCCTATGGAAAGTTTGGGATTTGGGCCGTGGGACTCTCCGGCGCCCTCAGCTCCCTTTTCGCCATTTTGATCGGCTTCGTCCCCCCCTCGCAACTTCATGTGGGAAGCCTCATCTTCTATGAGTCGTTTCTCTTTATTGGGATTTTCCTCATGGCGATCATCCCCTTCATTATTTACAAATATAGAGACCCTTCGTGGTTGAAAGAAGGCTAACATGGAAAACGCCCATAGAAAAGCAGATCACCCCATCCATCCTCTCATCTTGAACCGCTGGTCCTCGAGAGCCATGAGCGGAGAAGAGATTTCCGATTCAGAGATCCTCTCCCTTTTCGAAGCCGCTCGCTGGGCTCCCTCCTCCTACAATAATCAACCCTGGCGCTTCATCTACGCCAAAAGAGGAACTCCCTACTGGCCCAAATTCTTTGATTTACTCGTCGAGTTCAATAAAAGCTGGTGCGTCAATGCGGCCCTTTTAGCCGTCGTCGTCTCTGAAAAAGTATTCGAACGGAATAAAAAACCATCGATCACCCACGGATTTGATGCGGGAGCCGCATTCGAGAACCTTTCTCTTGAAGGAGTCTCCCGGAACCTGATCGTCCATGGAATGGAAGGCTTTGACTATAAGAAGGCTAAGGAAGTTCTTTTTATCCCTGATGAGTTTGAAGTCCTCGCCATGTTTGCTGTAGGTAAAAAGGCTCCCAAAGAGACCCTCCCCCCTGAACTGCAAGCCAAAGAGGTACCCTCAACGAGAAAAAAGGTGCCGGAGATTGCTTTTGAAGGTTCGTTTAAATAAAAAAAATCGAGCCGGCCTTGAGGCTCAGCTCGATCTAAAATACTCAAAATAAATGGCTTAAAATTACTCTTGAGCCATGATTGAAGCTACAGCAGGAGATTTGCGGCGGCGTGTTTTGCGCGCTTTTCTCTTGTGGCCTTTTTTGTGAGCTTTTTTGTGTTTTCTGCGAGTAGTTTTGCGAGACTTGCGCGCTTTTACTCGGCGTGTTTTTTTGTGTGCTTTCTTGTGAGCTTTTTTGTGAGCTCTTTTTCTGCGTTTTACCATAGTAATTTCCTCCTTATTCGTAACCGATGACTGCTTTTTCAGGCTAGGCCACTGCCTAGCTTTGGCGAGGATCACTCACCTTTCAATCATCCTTACAAGCTCCAGTATATAATTTTTTAGTAATAATTACAAATATCTTGTGTATTTATGTTTACTTATGAATCAAACAATTATAATTAAAATTGACTCGAGAACCTATTCTGAGGGCAATTTTCGTGAGAAAAAAAAATGTGAAAAAAAATAAAAATTTGTCGAAAAATCGATTTTTTTGAGCGTATTTCGCAACATCCTTATAATCAGTGGTTAAAAAATTCACTAACATTTTAAACTATTTACGTTAAGTTAGATACAATAGTTCGTGATGAAAACACCATTTTTCAGTTATTCTGAAAGATTATGGTTCCACTTTCAGAAAAATTGCGTCCGAAAAAGATCGAAGAAATTTCAGGACAACACGAACTTGTTCAAACAATTTCGCAACTCATCCAATCAGGCCGCCCTCTTTCGCTTTTACTCTTCGGCCCACCTGGATGCGGCAAGACGACAATCGCCCGCCTTTATGCCCAAAGTTTTGACCTTCCTTTCATCCAATTGAGCGCTGTTTTCAACACGACCCTCGAGTTGAAAAAGATTTTAAAAGAAGGTTCAGAAACTCCCCTTTTCCATAGACAAACCCTCCTTTTTGTCGATGAGATTCATCGATTCAATCGGGCGCAGCAAGACATCTTTCTCCCCTTTCTCGAAGAGGGAAGTTTGATCCTTGTCGGAGCGACAACCGAGAACCCTTCATTTGCTTTGAATAACGCTCTCTTATCCCGTTTGAGGGTGATGAAACTCGAACCTCTTTCTCCCGATTCATTAAATAAAATTATCGACCGTTATGAAAAGGAGACGGCTCCGCTCCGATTGGACGAAGAGATGAGACAACAGCTCATCGCCCATTCTCAAGGGGACGCGCGCCACCTTCTCAACATGATTGAGAACATCGAGCGGGGGCTCCCTATCCAGAAAAAGCCTCCCCTTTACGACAAACATCAAGAAGGGCACTACAATCTGATCTCAGCCCTTCACAAGTCGATCCGAGGATCGGACCCTGATGCAGCGCTTTACTGGTTTGCACGGATGATTCACGGGGGGGAAGACCCTTTATTTCTGGCGAGAAGGCTGATCCGCGTTGCCTCGGAAGATGTGGGGCTCGCCGATCCGCAAGCCCTCTCGATCGCCCTCAATGGGTGGAACGTCTACCATATGCTCGGCTCCCCCGAAGGGGAGCTTGCCCTTGCCCAAGTGGTTCTTTATCTCAGCCTCAGCCCCAAAAGCAACGCCGCCTACACCGCCTATGGAGAGGCCCAAAAACTGGCTGCTGAGACGGGCCATCTCGATCCACCCAAACATATTTTGAACGCACCCACAAAGCTCATGAAAGAGTTTGGATATGGGGAGGAGTATATCTACGATCCCGACACCCCCTATGGGTTTTCGGGGCAAGATTATTTTCCATCCCCCCTTCAACGGCCCCATTTTTACCACCCGGTCGACCGGGGATTTGAGCGGGAGATGAAAAAAAGAGAAGAATATTTCGCAAAGCTACGCTCTCACTTGCGCCAATCTACTCATTGAGCTATATTTATCACTTCTTAACGAGAACTTCAATGCTAGAACTGAGCCCCGCCCGTAAAAACAAGGTTAACCTCGCTGACTATAATGGGCAGCAAGACATTGAGAACCGGATTCTCCTTTCCGACTTCTCCACCTTCGACGTCGAAGTTCTGGAAGAGATTCTCTTCAGTCCCCTTAAGATCTCATTCAAGAAGCTAGCCCGCTCTCTCTCCTGTACAGAATCGCCCCTTTCAACCTCGTTGAGCAAGCTCTCTCGAACCGGCCTCCTTGCGATCCAAGAAGACATTATTATCGTCGACAAAGAGAAGCGGAAATATTTTGAGTTTCAGATTGGGAGATTTGATCCCGAATTCAAACCTGACATGGAATTTATTCAAGGGCTTCTCCGGAAAGTTCCGATCCACCTCCTCCCCACCTGGTATGCGATTCCCCGCACCTCGAACAACATCTTTGAGTCCATTGTTGAGAAGTACCTTTTAACCCCTCACATTTATCAGCGCTATCTTGGAGAGTTGAATTTTGGCGATTCGACTCTGAACGGGATTATGAATGATGTCTTTACCGCACCCGACTTTAAAGTTTCGTCGACCGACCTGATTTCCAAATACAATCTGAAGCGGCATGACTTTGAAGAGATGCTTCTCCTTCTCGAGTTTAACTTTGTCTGCTGTCTTTGCTATGAGAAAGCCGACGATCATTGGGTTGAAGTGGTCACTCCCTTTCATGAGTGGCATGAGTATCTCCGCTTTATGAGAGCCACTGAAACTCCGATCATCCCCTCCACCGAACCGATCCAGCGCACCCATGAAAACGATTTTTCCTTTATCGAAGAGATGAGCGCACTCCTCCTGAAAGCCCAAAAAAAGCCCCTCCCTATCGATCACACCCCTCTTGTTGAGAAGCTGACCCTCTTGAAGCTGGCTGAATACAGTGAAGGGAAACTTCAAACTCTTGAAGGTGCCGATGCGTGGCTCGATCTCTCACTGGAAAGCCGTTCTCTTCACATTTACCGCCACCCTCACAATCGGATATTGAGCCGTTCCATCGGCGAGAGATACGTTCGCGAGGCGGAAAAGTCGATCAAGCGGGTTCTTCATGGAGGTTGGGTCTATTTCGATGAGTTCCTCAACGGAGTTCTCGTTCCGCTCAATGAAAATTCGGTCATTATGCTCAAAAAATCGGGCAAGCACTGGAAATACACCCTTCCCACCTATGGCGATGAGGAGAAAGCGATCCTCAAAGCGACCATTTTTGAGTGGCTTTATGAAGCGGGGATGGTCGCGATTGGCACCTGCCGCGGCCGTGACTGCTTCGCCATGACCCCCTTCGGCAAATTCTTCTTCAACGACTAATTGGAGAAAAAGTTTAAACTGTTGGTCTTGCACTGTCGACGACAGTTGACTTTCCGGTAAAAAAAAAGGTATACAAGAATCCTTTCAATTTCAAAGGAGATCTTCATGGTTCGTCCCACATGCATTCTTGCACTTTTAATTTTCAGTTTCTCTGTTGTTTCGGGAGTTGAGAAAGTCTATCTACCTAAAGATAAAGTTGTGATTCATAACAACCAAATTCTCATCGGTGAAGGAGGGAATTGGAAACCGATATCGCAGCTTTCATCTGACGATCGAGGTCTATACGTAGAGAGCACAGAAGCTGCAA
>CAZIML010000085.1:0-2451 GCA_964540255.1 uncultured bacterium | reverse complement strand
AGAACTGCGGGAATGCCAACTGGTTTTGGGACGACTATTGTTTGTTTTGTGGGTATGATAGGTAATGTTTAAATTGTCCATCCTGCTCGCTAGTTTGCTCCCTTTATTTTCCTGGGTTACGGGTTGGGATACTGAAATCATTCTTGAAGAGCCCCTTGGGAGAACAACAACTCTGAAGATTCCTTGGCGGGATGCCAAGCGTTTGGATCTCTTTTTTCGTGAGATGATGATCTCAGAGCCCCTAGCTTATACGTTGAGCGGTCATAAGCCCCTTTCTTTTGCTTGCTATCAAAACCGCGGGACATCGGTCTCTTCCCTACTCATAAAAAACCTAAGATTGATCCGCGGATGGAAAGTTTGGCAAAAATATAAGCATCACTTTGAAAATGAAAGAATTCAATTTTGGGAAGAAAAGAGCCCCTTTGTCGATGGAGTTACTTGGCTGATGATTGCCGACCGACACTTATGCAAAGAGGTTCTCCCTGCATTTTCCGGGAAAATCCCGACCCATAGTGAGCTAGATCTTGGAATTCTCTTAGGATTTGGACGAGGAAACGCATCCTTGTACAGCCAAAGACGCAATGTCCGTCCTCTCCCCAAACTCCCAATCATTTGTGGGAGCGATTTTTCTCGCATGCAGTTCACATTGCAACCCTTGTCTATGGCTAACCTCCTTCTTCCCGTTTTCGTCGGCGATCCGAATTCGGAGGAGTCGCTCCAACTGAAACAAAAATACCTGGAAGCACGAAATAAAATTCAACGATTTTATCGTACTAGAGACTTTCTGAGCGCAACACTAAGCCTTTACAATTCAGGCTCTAAACTTTTGGAAGAAGATGTTTGATTTTGCTCTCTCCGATATCCCCCGCCTCGTCACACTGATCTTTCTTGAGATGCTCCTTTCTGCAGACAATGCGGTGGTCCTCGGTGTTTTATCCCACTCGCTCCCCCCACATTTGCGGAAAAAAGCCCTTTTCATCGGCGTCGTTTCCTCTTTTTTTCTCCGCGCGGGGGCCCTTCTCTTCGCGATCCAATTGCTCGAATACAGTCTCTTCCAACTGATCGGCGCCGCCTACCTTCTCTACCTCTCGATCCGCTATTGGATTCGGAAGGGAAAGTCAGTCCACCCCCATCCGACCCGCTCTTTTTGGAAGACCGTGGTCTTGATCGAACTGTTCGATCTTGCATTCGCCCTCGATTCGATCATCGCAGGGATCGCATTCATCGATGCCGAACGGTCCAAACTCTGGATCGTCTATCTCGGCGGAATGATCGGCTTACTTGGGATGCGCTACGCCGCCGCCGTTTTCACCACCCTTCTCGATCGCTTCCCTGCCCTGGAACAGAGCGCTTACCTGATGGTGGGTTGGATTGGAATCAAGCTGGGGGCCCTCTACTTTGGCTCCCCGCTCCCCGCTCCCCTCTTCTGGAGCCTCACCCTCCTCCTCTTTCTCCTCGGCTTTTTTAGGAAAAAGAGTTAAAATAGCGCTATGAGTAAAATGGCCCCCAACCCAGAACTGGTCTCCAACCGAAAAGCTGGCTACGATTATGAGATCCTCGAAACCTTCGAGGCCGGAATCATCCTCCTCGGAAGCGAGATCAAATCGCTCCGCAATCACGGGGGATCGCTCCAAGATTCCTATGTTGAAGTGCGGGGCGCCCATGTCACTCTCCTCAATTGCAGCATCGCCCCCTATTCCCATGGCGGAACCGGGGTCTTCAACCATGAAGAACGGCGCCCCCGCAAACTCCTCATGCATAAACGGGAAATCGAGACTCTGCGCCGCATGGTCCAAGAAAAGGGACTCGCCGTCATCCCCCTCTCCATCTATCTCAATAAAAAAGGGATTGCCAAAGTGCGCATCGCCCTCGCAAAAGGGAAAAAAGCCTACGACAAACGAGCTTCTCTCAAGGAAAAAGAGGCGAACCGCGACATAAAAAGAGCGATCGACGAATAATTGAGAGCTGCCTCTGTTTACTTTTTTCTCTTGAGTCGATATACACAAATTAATTCAAGAGTTGGAGTCTGCCTGCGTCGGGCAGCCACTGAATTTGAATCCGCCTGTATCGCTAAACTTTATAAGTTTAGCTGCTTCGGCGCCGGCTTCGCCTGATTCAAATTCAGGGCGCCTCCTTGGCAAACACCAACTCTTGAACTAATTTGCGTATAAAAGAGAAAAGGAAAGGGCTCATTCGATGATGGCTGGTTTATTTGGGATCTATCTTCTCTCTCTTCTTCTCATTCTTTGGAAACAAAGAACTCTTGCCTTCATCGTCATCGCGATCAATGTGGTTTTGTCCCTGCTGATGCTCCTACACCATGCAACCGATGTTGTGAATATCCGACTGTAAACAACTCTCGCCTAAAAACGAAAGCTTTATCGTCTGCTAAGAAACAGCGACATACCGGCGGTTTACATCGCCAGTTGACCGATCGATAGATTGGCCAAG
>CAZIML010000084.1:0-8146 GCA_964540255.1 uncultured bacterium | reverse complement strand
CGCTCCCTATTTGCAAAATCACCACAAAACCTCTCAGGCGATTGCGGCCGCTTTGACCCGCCTCCCGGAAACAGAAGAGGGGAGAGAAACGTCCGGCCGGGATGATATTTTGAATCGGCTTCTTCCTCTTTTACTCACTCAATTGAAAAATGTTCAAACCTCGCTCGGGGTGGCTAAGGTGAAGTTTTCTTCCGACACTCCTGAGCAAATGGTTCTTCTCAGCGCAGAGAGGATCTTGAGAGACATCGTTCAAAATTTAGGAAAAATTCCTGTATATACCGAAACAACACAAGGGGAGGCATAAAATGGCATGCGCATTTACTTCTCGTCCAATATTAACCGAATTTCCCGAACTGGCGACTCAATATGAAGGCGATCGACAGGCGGTCGAAGAGCTCATGAAAGGATTGCAGGATCGGATCCGCGGATTAGAAAAAGAAATCAGGGAGGAAAGGGTTCAAAAACTGACGGAGGCAGGAGAATATGAGTCGAGGCTTGTAAGGCTCGCCGAACTTTTGGAAGAACAAAGGAAGCGATGCAAAGAAATCACTGAAGTAGCCGATCGATACATAGGGAAGATCCAAGAGCTGACCCAGGCAAAGGAAGTTGCCGTCGAAGAGAAGGAAAAAGCGGAGCAAGAGATCGCCTCTCTCCAGGTTCAATTGAGCCAAAAAGAAGAGCAGATTTGCGAGTTGAAAGGGCAATTCCAAGGAGCTCTCGAGCGATGCGCCCACTTGCAAGAGGAAATGATTGAAATGGTCAAAGCTCATGCAAAACAGCTCGATGAGAACAACAGGATGTTAGCGGCGACGGCAAACGCTCTTAAAGGGAGAGTAACGATGGCCCAAAAAAACCAGAATCTCGGAGATTTTGTGTCGACCATTGTGAATGGATTGATCAACTTGGTCCTTTGCAAACCTGCATCTTGATCAGATTGCTCGTTTGGTGTATCAAGGAAATTGATGAAACAATTATTTTGTTCTCTTTTTTTTCTTGCGTCCGCTCTTTTTGCTGATGAGACCGCCAAAACACTCAATGCGATGCAGCAGTTGAGAACATTGATGCCAGAGCGTCTCTGGATTCAAGAATTTTCCATTCGAGTCGACCGGAAAGCGTTCAAAGATCACATCGCAAAGATGATGGAGAGAAGAGAGCGGGAACGGGTGGCCGATTATGGATATGCTCTCGCTAGATCGAGAGACTATCTCCTCAGATCGACCATGTCGGGGGAAAATATCCGGATTCATGACTTCTATCAAGAGTTTGAAGAGAGCCCCTTCTGGAGAACTCCCGATGCAATGAACCGGCTCTATCGGCTCGAGGGAAGAAAATGAAACAAATTCTATTCTCTCTTTTTCTTCTCGTATTTTCTCTCAGCGCCGCTGAGAACAAACAGATTGTCCGCTCTCTCAATGGGATCGTGTTTTACGATAGTTGGGACAAAGTGCGTAAAGAGGCGAATGATGAGACCGACTCGATCGAGGTAATAGGGGTCCGCTTTCTCTCGAAAAATCCCCAATTCGTCCGCGATTTATTTGATGAATATGTAGGCAATCCCTTAAGTCAAAATGATGTCGTTGCGATCAAAGCGAAGATTGTCGATTTTTACAAAAAACACAACCATCCCTTTGTCGTTGTGAGCATCCCCTTGCAAAAAATGAAAAAAGGGATTTTGCAAGTTGTTGTCGAGGAGGGAAAGCTCGGGAAGGTAACTACGATCGGAAATTGTCATTTTCTCTCCAAGTGGCTCACCGATGAGATCCGCACCTGTCCTGGAGAGCGGATCGACGCGGAAAAGATGTATGCCGACATCGCCTGGCTCAACTTAAGCCCCTTTCGAAGAACCGATGCGATCTATAAGCCCGGCATAGAGCCTGGCGTCGTCGACCTAGAGCTCGTCTCCATCGACCGATGGCCCTACCGCTTTTATACTGGAGGAGACAACACCGGCACCGAAGCCACGAATCGGAACCGCCTCTTTTTCGGGTTTAATTTTGGCAAATCGGTATTGAAAGATGGGCAGATTTCCTACCAATTCACCTGTGCTCCCAACTGGAACTTGTTCTATGCCCATACGGCGAGCGCCCGCCTCCCTCTTCCCTGGAGGCATATTTGGGATCTTTGGGGTGGTTACACTCAGGTAAAGCCCTATAAGCCCGCCCGCTACCAAAAGAACACCGGGGTGAGCTGGCAAGTGGACACCCGCTATCGGATTCCCTTTTTTACCAGCCAAGCAGTGATGCAGACGGCAGTTGTTGGCTACGACTTTAAAGAGACCAATAATACGATCGAGTATAACGGCGTTCAGATCGTCAAAACTAGCGCCGACATCAACCAATTCATGGCAGGTTACGAACTCGGCTATCGGACAAAATCGCTCCGCACCACTTTCGTCATCGAAGCTTACGGAAATCCTGGTGGAATCACTCATGATAACAAAACCAAGTTCTACCAGCAGCTTCAACCGCATGCTCAATGTGAGTATGCCTACTTAAAAGGAGCTCACTCACTGGCCAAAGGATGGGATTATGGGTGGTTCGTCTACGATATCACTGGGCAAATCTCCTCTGCTAACCTTCTTCCCAGCGAACAGATGACCATGACCGGCTACAATGCAGTCAGGGGATTTGAAGAGAGAATTCTCAATCTCGACAATGCCCTCATCGTGAATCTCGCTTTCGAAACCCCCCGTTTCAGCCCCGCACGCAAGATGGGCTTCTGCAAAGAGTGGGATCAATTCTACGCCCTCCTCTTTTTTGATACGGGAGTTGGGAGAAACCATATCTCTTCGCAACCGGGAATGCAAAGTTTAGGCTCGATCGGCCCTGGCCTTCGCTATCAGATCGATCGCTATTTTTCAGCCCGTCGTGATTATGGTTTTCAACTCTGGCATTCGGGATTTCATAATCCCTCTCACTCTCGGTACAATTTTGGAATGGAGCTTAGTTACTGATGGATAAGAATCATTGGGTTTTTTACGGTTTAATGGCCGCCCTCGCCTGTTCTTTCACCGCTCTCTTTGTGAAGTTAAGCGAGCAAGCATCGATCACCGCCCTCGTCTTTGCGAGATCGGCCCTTGGACTCCCTATCGCTCTATGGCTCATTTACAAAAAGCATGCCATTGTCACACTCTCCAATCTCCCCAAAAACCTCATCCGCTCGCTTGCCGGCCTATCTGCCCTCTACGCTTGGTTTTATGCTGCCCAGCGCCTACCCCTCATTGATTCGGTCACATTTTTGAATACAGCGCCCCTTTTTCTCCCCTTCATCCTCCTATTCACCAAACTCCTCTCTTCAAAATGGAAATTCGTAGGCTCCATCCTCGGTTTTATCGGCCTCGCCATGGTCTTCTTTGACGGCACTCCCCATAATGAGTGGCTCAACTGGATCGGATTATCGGCAGGATTTTTTGTAGCGATTGCCTACGTCACCAATCGGAAATTGACTAAGACCGAAACCCCTGAAACGATTCTGGCCTATTATTTTTTAATCTGCCCCGTCGCTTCGATTGTTCCCCTCATCATCTACTGGGAGCCGATCAATCAGCCGATCGAGTGGCTCTACGTGATTCTCACTGGACTCTTTGCACTTGCCTATCAATATATTCTCACCAAGGCCTATTCGAAAACTTCCGCTTCCCGAGTGGGGCTTTTGAGTTATCTCAGCATCCTTTTTACAGGAATTATGGGATGGGCCACCTTCGGTGAAATGCCCCGTCTCTGGGCCTTATTAGGGATTGTTTTGATCGTTCTATGCGCCCTCATCGCATTTGTCGACCAGAGCAAACCCGAAAAGATTTAACTCGACTCTGCAACGCAGCGGTAAATGGCGATTTCATTCGATAAAATATTGTGTTGAACAGTGAAAGTCGATCCAAAACTGATTTGAAAACGGTCTACTTGAACGGCCTTCTCTGAGTGATTGTGAAAGTTTGAATCGGGAACTGCCTCGAAACTGTTATAGCGATAGAGGAGATAGGGCTGATTCGGCTTCAAACCGGAGACGGTCACAGTCAGGAGGAGCGGCATCGGTTCTGGGCGTTGATTAGAGCCCTCTTCGATTGAAGGCTCTTCATAGTTTAGACTCGTCTCCACCCGCACCGGGAAGGTCTCATGGTTTACATCGGCAACACCTGTGAGAGCGATCCCATAATTTTTCCCTTCATTCGGCAGTGTGTAAATTTCCCCATCGACCCGATTCGCCTCTCTCCGATCTCCTTGAAAAGGGGCAAAGAAGTAAGAGAAATTGTATCTTGGAATCCCCTCATCCCAAAGCCCGTGATCGCTGAATGAAATTTGATCCGCTCCGGAATAGGAATCTTCTGTCAGAGGGTGTTTGGAAGCGATCCCATCGACTGAAACGATGTGGTCGTAATCGGTAAAGCCAGCGAGAGGGTCGGGATTTCCGTAAAAAAGGTACTCATTCATATAGAGGCCGATCGCAACGGGATAACCGCGGCATACCTGTTTTTTGACCCACTGGAGAAATTCAGCACTCTTTTTTTCTTGCCTATGATCCCAGGAAATGAAGGAGAGGTGCATTTTTCTCGCCGCCTCCTCATCGTTGTATCCGATGAGCAGTTCTTTCTTTTGATCGCCAAGAAGAGCCCTCACATCGTATTGGGAGGCATACTGACCGTAGTAGAGACCTGCAGCGATGAAACTCATTTCGCCGCAGTAGCCCCCATTTTCAACCCACTGAAGGCGGGGAGGAAGGTCGATCCGCGCTTGGTATTCGCCAAACAGCGATGCAAAACAAAGCAAGAAAAACAACATGGCTCACTCCTTGTCGAGACTGACGTCAGTCAGTAAGGAACGATACTTCTCTAAGTCAATAATGTAAATATCGTTTGGAGCCTCCTCGAAGCAGAGGAACGAGATCTTTGCATAATCATCTTCGATCTCAAAGAGGCGCCCCCCCATGGGAGGCTCTCCTGAGCTTTCTCCCGTGATTTTGTGCTCGAAGCTGTGAAAGTCATAGGAGAGGATCTTTGCGTAGCGATAGCCATGGTCGTTTGCGAAATCAAGCACTTTGTAAATCACATAGCCGCTCGAACCAAAGAGGACAAGGAGCTGATCTTGAGGGGGCTGATCGTTCGAGGCGTGGAGAAGGGACGAGAGGAGAAGAAAAATGAATTTCTTCATCTGTATGTTGTCACACCAAAACGGAGAGCTTCTTTCAATCTCTCAACCCCTGTTCCATTCAGAGCGGAAATCTCAAAAAGGGTTGCTGGATCGTAGGTGTATTGCTCTTTAAAGAGCTGAGCGAGCTCGGGCGCCTCTTCTTGGTCGATTTTATTGAGAGCGACCAGGAACGGCTTTTCGAGCATTTGAGGATTATAAGCTTCGAGCTCTCTTCGGAGCATCAAAAACTCTTGATAAGGATCCCGATTTTCATATGGGGCGAGTTCAATCAGATAAACGAGAGAAGAAGTTCTTTCGATGTGTCTTAAAAATTCAAAGCCGAGCCCCTTATTTGCATGGGCATCTTCAATGATCCCAGGAATGTCGGCGATCAAGATTCGTTTGAAGTCATCGAACTCAACGATCCCCAAATTGGGGCGAAGAGTAGTGAAGGGATAGGGGGCGATCTTCACTTGGATATGGGCGAGTTCTGCAATGAGGGTCGATTTTCCCGCATTCGGCATCCCCACAAAGCCAACATCAGCGATCAGTTTCAGCTCGAGATCGATTTCGATTTCCTCGCCTGGGGTTCCTTTCGTGCAGACGAAGGGAGCTTGGTGGGTCGCAGTTCTGAAACGGCTATTTCCTTTTCCGCCGATTCCTCCGGCGCAAATTTTCCAAGTTTGCCCCGCCTCGGTGAAGTCGCGCAAGACTTCGCCCGTTTTCGAATCTTTGATGAGCGTTCCCATCGGGATTTTGATCACGAGGTCCTGCCCGTTTTTCCCGGTGCAGTTATTGCCCCCTCCTTGAGCGCCATCTTGCGCTTTCAGGATGCGCCGATTGCGATAATCTTCAAGAGAGTGGACTTGGGGATCTGCTTTGAGGTGGATCGAGCCGCCGTTGCCGCCGTCGCCGCCGGCAGGGCCGCCCTTAGGGATATATTTTTCACGGCGCCATGCGATGACGCCGTTGCCACCCTTGCCCGCCGACAAACTCAATCTGACTGTATCGACGAACATAGGGTTATGCTATTGCTCCGGAACGACAGAGACAAACGTCTTTGCGCCCTTACGGAATGAGACGACGCCATCGATGAGCGCAAAAAGCGAATAGTCGCGTCCTACTCCTACGTTTTTAGCTGGGTGCCATTTTGTGCCGCATTGTCTGACGAGAATGCTGCCGGCTGTGACAAACTGCCCCATGGTCGCTTTAATCCCAAGGCGCTGTGATCGAGAATCTCTTCCGTTACGGGTGGATCCTTGTCCTTTCTTTGTTGCCATTGTTCAATCCTACTTAAGCTGCGACAATTTTCTTAATTTTAACACGGGAGTATTTTTGGCGGTGGCCAACGGTGCGGCGGTAGTTTTTGCATCTTTTGTATTTGAATGCAATGACTTTAGGCCCTTTTGTCATGCCGATCACTTCAGCGTGGACGGCACATGTATTTAGGTGGGGGAGTCCAATTTTAGGTGTGTTCCCATCGTGAACGAGCAAGACTTTCTCGAATTTGAATTCTCCTTCTGAACTTAGGAGCTCCACATCGATTTCATCTCCCTCTTCGACTCGGTACTGTTTTCCACCTGTCTCGATAATCGCGTACATAATTCCTCAAAAAATAGAACATTAATTTGGGGAAATGGTACCCCAAACCGGTTGTGAATGTCAAACGAAATTACTTAAAGGCCCTCTTCAAGAAAAATTTTTTCTTTTTTAGAGGGAGAAATAGGAGGTAGCCGGCGGCTGCGACCAGCGTAATTGCGGCTGCTGGGGGCCAATTAAAAGCGTTGGCTGCGGCAAGTCCTAGGAAGCTGAAGAGGGCGCACAAGAGGGCGGCGATCCCCATCATCATCACCAATCGGTGGGTGAATAGGCAGGCGAGGGTGGCGGGGATGGTGAGGAGGGCGATTCCCAAAATGGTGCCGATGATCTGCATGAGGAGGACGATGGAGACGGCGACGAGGCTCAAGAGGAGGAGGTAGTGCTTTTGGACCGCTACTCCCTGTAGCTTTGCCTGTTCTTCGTCGAAGCAAATCGCGACGAACTTCCGATAATTGAGAGCGACGATTCCGAGGATGGCTCCATTGAGCATCGCGAGCCGGATCAGATCTTTTCCATCGATCCAGAGGATGTTGCCAAATAAATAATTGAATAATTCAACATTTGAGCCGGGGGTAATGGAGATGAAGATCATGCCGACTGCCATTCCGGTCGACCAGATGGCGGCGATCACTGCGTCCTCTCTTTGTCTATAGTTGAGGTGGATCCATCCCAGCAGAATCGCCGAGGCGATTGCGCTCACAAAAGCGCCCCAAATTGGGTCGAGCCATCCCCATCCATAGACTCTTTGGAGCCAGAGGCAAAGTCCCATTCCCCCCAGGACCGAGTGGGCGATGCACCCTGCGATGAACGAGATTCGCTTAATCACCACAAACGATCCGATCACTCCGCTTGCGAATGAGGCGAGCAGGCTTGCCCAGAGGGCCATTTGGAGGAAGATGTTATCGGTGAATAGGGAGAGCATGTTCCTTCTCATTCGGGTTTCCAGGGACTGGTATCAGGGGAGTGTGATAGAGGCCCATGGCAAAATGTTTGCATACATCTTTGGGGAGAAGCGAGCTGATTTCTCTCTCTACGCAAAGGATTCGGTCGACCCGTTCGATAATAGTTTTCAAATCGTGAGTCACCATTAAGATTGTTTTTTTTCCTTTCAAAGACTCGAGCAGCTCCAAGATGGCGGATGTGGTTGCTCCATCGATGTTCGCGGTTGGTTCATCGAGGATTAAAATGTCGGGATCTGACAAAAGGGCTCGAGCCAGCAATGCTTTTTGGGCCATGCCTCCCGAGAGGGAGCCGAACAGTTGATCTTTATGGGGGGTTAATCCGAGCAAGTTCATCAATCCAACGGCTCTTTCTTTAATTCCAGTTGGATAGGCCCCCCAAAAAGAGATCTGGGAGAGGGCTCCTAGCAAGATCAGTTCGTGCACTGTGATGGGAAAATCGCGATCGGTCCGGTGAATTTGGGG
>CAZIML010000083.1:6962-8274 GCA_964540255.1 uncultured bacterium | reverse complement strand
GATCCGAGTGTCGGAGCCAAGTTGTACAACATCGACCAGTTGGTGGAGCATCGGAAGGAAGAGGCTCCCATCGAAGAGTGTGAAACTCTTCTTTGGGAGAATGTGAACCGTCTCAGTCAAATTTACCGACTCAAAAATGAGTCTCTTTTAAAACTCGGCGTGTCCGGGGAATCGAGGGAATGGGATCACGTCGCGGATGTTTTCCATCCCGGTCACAAAGAGAACGAGCCGCTCAAAGCCGAGGCCGAATCCCGCGTGAGGGACCGAGCCATATTCGCGCAGCTCTAAATACCACCAGTAGTCAGAGCGGTTGAGGCCGAACTCTTCCAATTTTTTCTCGAGGACATCGAGCCGCTCTTCCCTTTGCGATCCGCCGATGATCTCGCCGATTTTGGGGACGAGGATGTCCATGGCGGCGACTGTTTTCCCATCGGTGTTGGCCCTCATGTAGAAGGCTTTGATCCCTGCTGGGTAATCGGTGAGGATGACCGGCTTTTTAAAGTGTTCTTCCGCCAGGTAGCGCTCATGTTCTGATTGAAGATCGGTTCCCCAGTCAAAGGGAAACTCAAACTTTTTCCCCGATTTTTTCAAGATGTCGATCGCTTCGGTGTAGGTGATATGGGCAAACGGGGAGGCAACCACATTCTGAAGGCGGGCGAGGAGGCCGTTTTCGATGAATTTATCGAAAAACTCAAGGTCTTCAAGGCAGTGTTTGAGCACATATTGGACGCAGAATTTCAAGTAGGCTTCTGCACATTCCATGTTCATTTTAAGATCAGCGAAAGCCATCTCGGGCTCTATCATCCAGAATTCTGCAAGGTGGCGCGAGGTGTTTGAATTTTCTGCGCGGAATGTAGGTCCGAAGGTGTAAATATCGGAGAGGGCGCACGCCATGATCTCCCCTTCGAGCTGCCCAGAGACAGTGAGATAGGTTTTTTTGCCGAAAAAATCTTTAGAATCATCGTCGGTCGGTTTTTCGAGGGTGGTGACGCGGAACATTTCGCCTCCTCCTTCGCAGTCAGAGCCAGTGATGAGGGGCGTTTGGATGTAGAGGAAGCCCCGCTCTTGAAAGAAAAGATGGGTGGCGAACGCGAGGGCGCTTCGAACGCGCATAACGGCCCCTTGGGTGTTGGTGCGGGGGCGCAAATGGGCGATCGTGCGCAAGAATTCAAACGAGTGGCGCTTTTTTTGAAGCGGATATTTAGCCGGATCGCATTTGCCGATGACACGCACTTCTGAGGCGCGCAGTTCGAGCGCTTGGTTTTTTCCGGGGCTTTCGACCAGCTGGCCTACGGCGATGATCGAGGCACCT
>CAZIML010000083.1:0-6952 GCA_964540255.1 uncultured bacterium | reverse complement strand
TCGGCCACTGTCCCATCGACGACGACTTGGAGGTTTCCGAGTGTTGAGCCGTCGTTCACTTCGATGAAGGTAAAGGTTTTTTGGTCGCGGACCGTTCTCACCCAGCCGTGAAGGGTGATTTTATCGCCGATTTTCCCTTTCAGGATCTCTTTAATTTTTTTCTTTTGCATAGTGCCGTAGTATTCCGATTTCTTTTGTCCAGTTGGGAGGTCCGCCGGGGGTTTCTAAATATTTAGGGAGGTCATTTACTTCCATTAAATAATGGAAAGAGTCGGCTCCAATTTTTCCTTCGCCGATGGGCGCATGCCGGTCGACACGAGAGCCGAGCTCTTTCATCGAGTCGTTGAGATGGAACGCGGTGAGGTGATCCATTCCGATCTCCCGATCGAAGGTTTCAAAGGTCTTTTTCCACCCCTCGGGGGTCCGTATATCATAGCCGGCCGCAAAAATGTGGCAGGTGTCGATGCACACACCGATGGGGAACCTCTCTTTGAGGGGAGCGAGGATCGCTCCAATCTGATCGAACCGATGGCCGACGCTCGTCCCTTGCCCTGCGGTGGTTTCAAGGACGATTTTCGTCTTTCCTTTCAAGATGAGCTCTTCCATTCCGAGCAAGCTTTCGACGATCGTTTCGATGCACTGTTCGGGAGTGCCGCTGGTCGCGGCTCCCGGATGGAAATTGAGGTAGGTGACGTTGAGCCTATGGCACCGCTCGAGCTCTTCTCGAAAGGCTTTCCGGCTCTTTTCGAGGATTTCGGGGTTGAGAGAGCCGAGGTTGATCAAATAGCTGTCGTGGCTCATCACATGGGAAATTCCCGTTTTTTCGAGCGCTTCATTCCAAAGAAGAAGATCGTCATCAGAAATTTTCCGCCCTGTCCATTGCTTTTGGTTGCTGGTAAATAATTGAATGGCGGTAGCGCCGATCTCTTCCCCTTCGTAGAGGGCATTGTGAGCTCCTCCTGCAGCGGAGGTGTGGGCGCCGATCAAAATCTTCTTCATAGGTCTTGAATTTTATCGCTTTTCGAGAGATTCTTTCAAGCATGTCTGATACCACTTCCTCAATCTTGAAGTCGGCCCGTTCTTTCTTAGCGGGAACGGCCCTCAGCCGGATCAGCGGCCTTTTTCGCGATATCGCGATGGCGTCGGCCTTCGGAAGTTCCGCTGAGATCGCCGCATTCATGGTCTCTTACCGCCTCGCGAATTTATTCCGCCGCCTCTTCGGAGAGGGGAACCTCCAAGCGGGATTCATCCCTCATTTTGTCGAAAGCGGGGAGCGGGGACCTCTTTTTTTTCGCGACACCCTCTATTCGATGGGGATTCTCCTTTTGCTCGCAATTTTAGCGATCGAAGGGGTCCTTTTTGGTTGCGGTCAAGTGGCAAGAGGGGATTGGAGGGCGATTGTCGAGTTGACCATGTGGATGACGCCGGGCCTATTTTTTATCTCCCTTTTCGGTCTCAATACAGCTCTTTTACAGTGTAGAAAAAAATATTTTCTCCCAGCGATTGCTCCCGTTGCATTTAATTTTATTTGGATCGGAGCGGTTCTCCTTTTTCCCGATGTAAAATTTCTCTCAATCGCGATTGTGGCTGCATTTGCAGGGCAATGGCTTGTGACGGGACGAGAGGGGTGGCGCCTTTTGAGTCTAAAAGAGTGGCTCCGGCCCCATATTTTTTCCCCCGAATTTAGAGCTCTTCTCAAACCGCTTGCTCTCGGGATCGTCGGAGTCGGGGCCGTCCAATTCAATAGCGCGCTCGATGCGATTTTTGCTCGAATGGCAGACGTCAAAGGGCCCGCTTTCCTCTGGTATGCAATCCGGATCCAACAGCTCCCGATGGCCCTTTTTGGAATCGCTCTCTCTGGGGCGCTTCTTCCCCCTTTATCCAGAACGAAAGATGCTGCCGAGAGGATGACGCTCCTCAAGTCGGCGCTTCAACATAGCGGCGCTTTGATGCTTTTCTGTACCTTCGCGATTTTCGCTCTTGGTGTGGTTGGCGTCAATCTCCTCTACGGGCATGGAGATTTTTCTTCATCAGCTGTCCAAGAAACGACCGATTGTCTTTGGGGGTACGCCTTGGGACTGATTCCATCCGTTTTTGTTCTTCTTCTCGCTGCCCGCCATTATGCAGAAAAAAATTATCGAACTCCGATGCGTGCTTCCCTCTATTCGGTGGGGCTGAACGTTGTTCTAAACGCTTTATTTGTATTGGGTCTTGGATGGGGGGCGGTGAGCATTGCGATCGCCACATCGCTCAGTTCACTTTTAAACATGATTCTTCTCTCCAAAGGGGCTTTTGATTTTTCTTTATGCCGTTTTATGATCCGGATGGGAGTCGCTTGTCTTTTTCCAATGATCGCTTGTTTAGCTGCGATGCAATTGATGGAACCCTTTCCGAGAGATCTTCCCACTCAGATTTTTGAATTTATGGCGATGGGGGCGATCTATTGCGGGGGAGTGCTCCTTTTAGCGTGGAGGCTTGGACTTACTGAGCTTAGAGAGCTCGTTTGGCACGGATCATCAATACCGCAGCAAAAGCGATGAGGATCAAAAGGGCATTGGCTCCCATCACCCAACCGTAGGCGCTCATGAATGACTCTTGAAAGAGGCTAAATAGAGCCTCGCTATGAAGAGTTTGGACTGTTCCCGATCCATTTTGGAGCATTTCAGTCACCGCTTGAAGCCGCTGGGGTCCGATCTTTAGATTCGATTCCTTCAGATGATCGAGAAATGCCCGGAGTTGCACTGAATGGAAAAGAGCAGAGGCAATTGCAAGAACGATGCCCCCCACCACATTCCACATGGTGGTGATCGTTCCAATCGCCCTTCCGGCCCGATGTTCTGAGATCTCTTGATGGACTGAAGAGATTTGGCACGTATTGCTGAGCCCCCAGTTGATTCCCAAAAGGAAAAAAGGGACGATCAAAAGAACGAGAGGGAAGTTGGGTCCGATGAAGCAGTGGATCAGAGAGGCTAAAAATGCGGAACCGACAGAAACCGTTAAAAGAGTGCGAAGGCCGAACTTTTTGAGAAGAGAGGCAAAGAAAATGGAGACGACAATTTGGGCCGCTGGAATTGCGGTGATGAGTAATCCGATTGCATAAGGAGAAAGCTCTCGGATGGTTTTCAAGTAGAGGGGATCGAAGAACATGTAGACGAACGAGACAATCCCCGCCACCATCGAACTGATGACGCTCAAGAGAACTGTTTTATTTTTAAAAATCTCAAGATCGAGGAGAGGATGATGTGATTTTTTTTCCGCTTGGAAAAGGAGGAACAATCCCCCGATTCCGACCGCCAGCATCAAGAGGGTGAAGAGATGGTCCCAGCCTCTTTGGGCTACCGAGATGATCCCATAGGTAAATGAGGCGAGTCCAACGATTAAAAGGAATAGTCCTTTCCAGTCGATGTGGACCTCGTGGGTCGCCGACTTTTTCGCTTTGCTTAGGGTGATTGCAGAGAGGGTCAGACCGACGAGTACGATCGGGACATTGATCCAAAAGACCCAGCGCCAGTTGAGAAGGCCGATGAGAATCCCTCCAACAGCAGGGCCGATAGTTAAACCGGTTCCTGTGATCGCCGTGTAGATGCCGACTGCTTTGGAGTGTTCTTCTTTCGGGAAAATATCGGTCAATAGAGCCATCGATGAGATGAAGAGGAGCGACGCTCCCAATCCTTGCAAACCGCGGAAGAAAATCAAAACGGAGATCGATTCGCTAAAGCCAGCTCCAAGAGCCGCGATCCCAAAGATGAAGGCTCCGATGAAGAAGATCTTTTTCCGCCCGAATAGGTCGCTGAATTTTCCAGCGCCGATCATCGTAGTGCTGAGAACGATGGTGAAGATGTTGAGGACCCACTGAAGTTGTAAAATCGAAGAGGGGAGCGCTTTTTGGATGAAGGGGATGGCCGTATCGACGATGGTCACGTCGAGAAAGGCAGTGAAAGCGAGAAGAGAAACTCCTATGAGGGCCAGCCAGCGAGACGGTTCTTTCATACTCAGAGCACATAGCAGATTGCCCATTTGGGAGCAAATCTGATTTGTGCTATGTAAAAAAGAATGGCTGCAGATGTTCGTTCTAAAGGGTTGGCCCTGATCGGGATTTCATTTCTCGCCTTCACCGCTTTTCTTGACTTTACCGGCATCAATGCAGCTCTTCCATTCATTCAAAAAGAGCTCTCCTCCAACATTTTACAGCTTCAGTGGGTGGCGAATATCTCTGGCCTTGTCCTCAGTTCTACGATGATTGCCATTGGCAAATGCGCTGATCGGTGGGGGAGGAAGCGGATTTTTTACCTCGGGGTCCTTCTTTTTGCCCTGGGAGCTATCGGATCAGCGACAAGTTTTACGATTGAACAATTGATCTTTTTTCGAGGCATTCAAGGAGTGGGCTCTTCGGCTTTATTTATTTTATCAGCCGCCCTTCTCACTGACGTCTATCCTCAGGATGCATATCCAAAAGCTGCGGGGATCTATGGAGGAATTACGGGAGTGGGCCTTTTGGTCGGTCCATTTTTCAGCGGCGCTCTCATTGATCTTTTCAGTTGGAGAGCCTTTTTTTGGATGACTCTTCCTCTTCTTCTCATCGGTTGGATCTCTTCCTTTTTTTCTCTTCGATCGATCGACCCAGAAAGACACCCAGTGAAAATCCCCCTTTTCAGCCTCTTGCTTCTCACCTTGGGCCTTGCCTCTTTTATCTATGGAATTGTCGCCGCCGATGGCGCCGTGATACTCGGTGGAATTTTATGTTTGGCTCTCCTCCTTTTTTTGTCCCTCACGCAGCCTCATCCGCTTCTCGATTTAAAACCTTTCAAGAATCGGATGATCCTCCTTTCATTTTGCAGCGCATCGATCGCGGGAATCAGCAGCCACGTCTTTCTTTTTTTCGATCCCCTCTATTTAGAGAATGTGCGCCACCTCCCAGCCGCAGCTGTGGGACTCTTCGTAGTTCTGATTCCGCTCGCACAAGTTCCCATTTCCTTTTCGTTTGACTTCCTGCTGAAGAAATTGGGTTTGGCCAACCTATTTCTCATCTCCGTCGGTTCTGGAGCCCTCGCATTTTTTCTTCATCGCCTGATTCAAGGGGGGACCCCTCTTTTTCTTGTTGCGATTCCCTTTTTGCTTCTCGGGATTCCGTGGGGAGTGACCAATATTGGTTTTATCACAGCGATCAATCGGGAAATTGCGCCTCAGAGGAGTGCCCAATCGGTTGGAACGGTTGCGACCGCCTGGAATATCATTGGAGCCCTATTTTTAGCTTTGAGCTCGGTTCTTTTTCACAAAAATGGCCCTGAGTTCATTCCCGCCTTTCATGCGGCGATTGATTTGAACATCGGTTTTGGGGCGCTGGTTCTCTTACTTACCCTCTGGCTATGGCGGAAATTATAGGAAAAAAGGAGCCATTCGCGCTAAAAAAATTCGTTCATTCAGCAGATGACCTCAAAAATAATTTGACCCTCTTAGCTTCGGTATTTTAAAATCTTGTGATTCTTTTAGGGAAAGAAATGAACAGGGATCGGTCGGCCCCGAAGCGGGGGCCCCCGGACCGGCAGGATCGCCGAAGCGGCGGCAGGATGAAGAAAATGGATCATCACGTTCAACTCACTGAATCTATCTTGAAGTGTGTCTACGATATGGCCAATGAACTGGGTGTTGGTTTCCTTGAAAACGTCTATAAGAATGCTCTTGCTGTCGCTTTGAAAGATCAATCTCTGAAAGTGGAAATAGAGAAAGTTTTTGAAATCGTTTTCCGAAAAAGACGAGTTGGACTTTATATAGCCGATCTTGTTGTTGAGGATACAGTGATTGTCGAAACAAAATGTTGTTCGGCTTTACTACCAGCTCACCAAGCTCAATTGATCAATTATCTGGCGGCCTCTTCCTGCCCTGTCGGACTGCTTGTTAATTTCGGAAATAAACGACTTGAGATTAAAAGGCTGCGTCACCCTCGATACCAGCTCATGGTACAAGATGGGGTGGTTCCTTTCTAATCTATCCTGCCGCCGCTTCGGCGATCTTGCCGGTCTGGGGGTCCCCGCTTCGGGGCCGACCGATCCCTGTTCATCCAATTGTATTACGAGATTTATATGAGAAAAATAGGGGCATTTATTTTGCCGAAATTGTTTCGGGATTGGTTAGGGTTGGCCGAAGATGTACCAGACCGCTAGGTGAACCATGTTGTCAAGACCTGTCGTCCCATCATAGGCAATCACATAGGTCCTCTCATATTCAAGACCCACTTGCCAATGTTTCCAAAACGCCCCAATCAAGTTGATTCGAAAATCTTCAATCTGCTTTGTTGCAGATCCAGAAAATAGAGGGGATCCTCTGATTTCACTTCCCTTCTCAACGCCATACATCACGTCGGTCCAAAGCTGTTTTTTTAGAAAATCATACCGGAGAGCGACTGTCCCCCCATTCGCCTTGAGAGCTTTTAGCTCGGTGTCGTGATTGATGAGAGCGAGCTGATTCAAATATCCAGAGCTCAAACCAGTGAGGCCCAGATAATGGTGGCCAGTGGCCCATAGAATCAAATTCTTCCAATAAAATGCCGCTGTTGAGGTGACTCCCCAGACGGGAGTGTGAAGGCGGGTTCCTTGGCTGTTGATGATCGCATAGGCTTCGGTTCCAGAGAGGGCGATGTTCCACTTGAACATTTCGCTTAGCCACGACACTTTTGCAGTGAAAAGAGGCCACTTCTGCTCCGCTCCTTGTGCTGTGTCGCCTCCTTTGGGAGTGACGAAACCGGTGGTGTTGTACCCTTGGAATTCAGCGTTCGCTTCATATTGAAGGAGTTGATTTTCTGAGAAGTATTGTTTGTAGCCCAATCTGAACTGAGGCTGGCGCGAATTCAGGGCTCCTGCGGGGTAATAAACGATGTTGACCCTGGTCGGCATGTCGATCTCTGGGTAATGCATCGGAAGGGTGTAGTATTGGCCGGTGAGAAAGAAGAAATGAG
>CAZIML010000082.1:0-8277 GCA_964540255.1 uncultured bacterium | reverse complement strand
GTTGCCTCCGGCTCATTTTTTAGAGTGGAAAGAGTCATTCAACAATCCAGCCATGGAGATCCAGCTACAATTTGATGATCTTCCAAAGCCTTGGGGTTGGGGAGTTGACCCCTTTGGTCGATTTTACTCGGCGTTTAAACTGAGATGCGAAGCGATCAAAAATGGGACTGCATGCTGCGCGCAAGGGGTAGCAACCCTTTTCCAAAAATATAGCGATCGATCGATCTTAGCTCTAGGAACCAAATTTTTTCCAGAGAGATGCAAAGTTTGGGGGAAATATTTTGAACGGCTCCACGGAAGCGAGTTCATGGCCAAAATGAGGGCTTTAGTCATTCAAGCTCGCCCCGACGATGGACCTGATGTAGCCTATTTTCATCCAAATGAATCCCCTCCCTAAAAAACGGGAGGGTTTTGTTACTTAGCGAATTTGCCGATCTTGGGATCTACGAGAGCGAGTAAATCCTTCGATTTCATGATGATCGACTCTGTCAGAAGCCCGCAATTAAATGCAGCCATTTCGTGCTGAAGAACTTGCTCATCATAGTAGTTGTCGATGTTGAGGAGGTTGCCAAATGGGGGAACTCCGCCGATCTGAAGGCCAAACCGCTCCTGAATCACTGCCGGATCTTCAAATTCACACTTCTCTCCAACGATCTCAGCGACAGCTTTCATATCCACTTTCAGATGGGCCGGAATATTGAACTGATAGTTCTTCTTCGTGTTTTTGCCTCTTAAAATGAGCGCTTTAATCCCTTCTTCCATCTTGATCTGGCGCACTCGGGCCGAATCTTCAGAGGTGGGGGTCGGTTCGTGGACTCGATGGTCAAAATCCAACTTTCTCGCATGGAGCTGGTGGATGATCTCGTTTCGAATGTTCTCTCCGCCGAAGAAAATGCGAGCTTTGATCCGGTTCCCCGCGATCCGTTTCGGATCGGAGGGGAAGAGGGAGGTTTCCCGAATGTTTTTCAGCTTGAGGAGGGTCATAGTGAGCCGTTCAAGCCCCATCCCAAAACCACCATGAGGAGGCATCCCATATTTAAAAATGCTCAAGTAGTCTCCAAAGCCCGCTGGATCCATCCCTTTGAGCTTGATCCCTTCGAGCATCGACTCATAGGTGTGGCGCCTTTGGCCGCCAGAGGTGATCTCGGTTCCAGCGCAAAGAAGGTCGAACGTATTGGTGAGCTCGGGGTTCTCTTTTTGAGGAGCCGCATAAAAGGGGCGTTTGGCCGTTTTCCAATCGGTGACAAAAACAAGGTCGGTCCCAAATTTCTCGGCCGACCAAGCGCAAAGCTCCCGCTCGGCAGCTGGACTGAGGTCAGGCTCATTCCGCTCGTCGATTCCGGTTCTTTCAAAATAGAGTTGCTGCGCCTCGGCAAAGGTAAGGCGGGGAAATGGGACATTTTCGGGGGCAGAAATGATCTGGTGGTTCAACACTTCAAGCTCTGCTTTGCAATGGCGGTGGACGTAGGAGAGGATGAATTTTACACATCCTTCTTGAATGTCCATGATCTCTTCCCATTTTTCAAAGAAGCCCATCTCAAATTCAAACTGCTTCCCTTCTGAAAGATGGCGCGAAGTTTGAGAGGGTTCAGCTCTAAAAAAGGGCATAAGAGCAAAGACCCGCTCGTTCACTCCTACCATGATCTGTTTATACAGCTGGCTGCTCTGGGCGAGAGTGGCCGTATAGCCGAAGTAGTCGACGTTGAAAAATTCAGCTCCCCCTTCAGAGGAGGCGCCGATGATGTTGGGGGCGAAATATTCAGCGGCCTGCACCGCATCGTGCATATAGAGGCGATAGGCGTGGGCGATTTCACCTTGGATCTTAAAAACAGCTGCGATCTGCCGGTTCCGAAGGGCGATCGGGCGGTGATCGAGGATGAATTCGAGATCTGAGTGGAGTTCGGGCTTATAATATTCGATGGGGGGCACTTCCCGAATCGGATTTTCAACCCTGATTTTGGGCTCTACAATTTCAACTTTATAGGCCGATTGAGAGGGAACTGCTTTCCCAGAGATTGAAAGGATCGAGCCGGGTTGCAAGTCCGCTACTTTGAGAAGCTCTTCTTTGCTTTCAATCACTACCTGAAGAAGCCCTGTCCGGTCTCTCAAGAGGAGAAAGGAGAGTTTACCCATCGCGCGGAGGTTGTTTAACCAACCCCGCACGGTGACTGTTTGTTCAATATGGCTAGACAATTCGCGGGCCAAAATTCGCTTCATAGAAGATCCCTACCGAGCTGCAGTTTCTTCGAGAATCGCTTTGTGGCTCAGGCGGATTTGCCCTCGGTCGTTGATGTCGATCACCTTCACGTCGATCAGATCGCCCTCTTTGAAGGGGATGTCGTGAATGTTATTGATCCGTTTGTTCGAAATCTCCGAGATGTGGCAGAGCCCTTCTTTTCCTGGGAAAATTTCAACAAAGAAGCCAAACTGGACGATCGAAGTGATCCGGCCGTTGTAGACTTTGCCGATTTCCGCTTCAGCAGTGAGGCCGTGGATGATCGCTTTAGCGCGGTTCATCGCATCTGGACTGTTCGAGGCGATGCTGACAAGGCCAGTGTCGTCGATGTCGATCTGAACGCCGGTCTCTTCGATGATCGCGCGGATTTGTTTCCCGCCGGGGCCGATCACGATTCCAATCTTGCTCGGCTTAATTTGGAGCGTTTCAATGCGCGGCGCATAGACAGACATCTCCTCTTTGTAGCGAGGGCAGACGGCGAGCATTTTGCCTAAGATATGCTGGCGCCCTTCTTTCGCTTGAGCGAGAGCTTCCCGCATGATCTTCATGTTGATCCCTTCCACTTTGATGTCCATTTGGAAGGCGGTGATTCCTTTCTCGTCGCCAGTTACTTTGAAGTCCATGTCGCCGAGGGCGTCTTCAGCGCCGAGGATGTCGGAGAGGACCACATATTGGCTCCCTTCGAGGATCAATCCCATGGCGATTCCGGAGACGGGGCGCTTCACAGGGACCCCTGCATCCATCAGAGCTAAGCAGCCGCCGCAAACGGAGGCCATCGAGGATGAGCCGTTCGATTCGGTGATGTTCGACTCGAGGCGGATCACATAGGGGAATTCTTCTTGCTTCGGCAATACTGCGGCCAAAGCTCTTTCAGCCAATTTTCCGTGGCCGATCTCTCTTCGTCCGGGAGAACCAATCCGGCCCACTTCGCCAACGGAGAATGGGGGGAAGAAGTATTGGAGATAGAAGCGCTGATTCCCTTCGCCGTGAAGGTCTTCAAATCGTTGCGCCGTATTTTCTCCGCCGAGAGTACAGACGGCGAGAGACTGTGTCTCTCCTCTTGTGAAGAGGGAGCTTCCGTGAGTTCTTGGCAAAAATGATTGTTCAATATCGATCTGGCGGATCTCATTGAGACCTCGTCCGTCGATCCGTTTTTTCTCTGCGAGGACCATTTTGCGCATGATCGAAGATTGCAAGTTTTTGTATGCGAGCATCACATCGACTTTGCTGAATTTAGCCTCTTCTCCCTCGGGGAGCAAGGTTTTAATGACCGTCTGTTTGATCTCGTCGAGCGCTTTTTCCCGCTCTTGTTTGAGGGCGATTCTGAGGGCCGACTCGATCAAGGTGGCTGCTGAGGCATGGAGGGCAGTGTTCAACTCGTGAGGGATTTTTCTCAGGGTGTCGAGTTTTTTCGGTTTTCCGATCTTTTCGCGCCATGCAGCGAGGTGATGGCAGATTCCGTGGATCGCCTTTTGACCCATTTCGATCGCTTCGATCACCTGTTCTTCAGTCAAAAAGTCGCAGAATCCCTCGATCATTAAAACAGCGTCTTCAGTACCAGCGAGAACGAGGTCGAGTTTGGACTCTTTCATCTCATCAACCGTTGGGTTGACGACGAATTGTCCATTGATCATTCCCATCCGGACGGCGCCGACAGGCTTCACGAGGGGGATGTCGGAGATAACTAAAGCGGCTGAAGCTGCGCAAATGGCCAAAACGTCTGGCTGGTGTTGTCCGTCGTAAGAGAAAACGTAAGCGAGGAGCTGCACCTCATTATAGTAGCCTTCTTCGAACATAGGGCGGAGAGGGCGGTCGATGAGGCGCGAGGTTAAAATTTCCCTCTCGGCAGGGCGTCCTTCTCGTTTAATGAATCCGCTCGCAGTTTTCCCGACGGCAGAAAATTTTTCTTGATAATCGACTCTTAGAGGGAAGAAATCGATTTCGGCGCTCGCTGTAGGGGCGGCGCAGGCTGAGGCGAAAACGACAGTATCGCCGCAATGGAGCATGATCGATCCATTGGCTTGGCGGGCCACTTTGCCTGTTTCAAATTTTAATGTCTTGTTTCCGACGGGGATGGTGATGGTTTCACGGTGATTCATTTATTTATTTCTCCACTTACGTAAGGAAGAGAAGGTAAAGGAAATGCACTTAAAACACAAGAGAGGCAGTTCTCAAAACTCCCCGCGCCGCTAAAATCGCCCTTTTGAGCCATTTTGCCCCCCCGATCTTGAGCCCTACTCGATTTGAGTATGTGCTCAAGATCGGGGTAAGGGGCTGAAACAGCCCTGGCAAACTGACTCAAAATCATCGATTTTTTCGGGTCGAGGAGTTTTGAGAACTGCCTCTAGAGTCGAGAAAAATCCTGGGCTTGACGCCCAGGACATGAATTCAAAATTATTTTCTCAAGTTCAGGCGGACAATCAAATTTTGATATCGTTTTGTGTCCGTTGAATTGAGATAATCGAGCAACTTACGTCTTTGGCCGACGAGTTTGAGGAGGGCTAACCGGGAGCTATGGTCTTTTGGAGCTAGCTTCAAGTGTTCTGTGAGCTCAGCAATTCTTTCAGTTAAGATCGCGATCTGGACGTCGGCAGAACCGGTGTCCTTCTCGTGTAACTGAAATTTTTTGGTGATCTCTTCCTTGGTACCTTTATCTAATGACATGGAAGAAGTTCTCCGATTCTAAGGGTTCATTTGTAGCGTACATTGTACCGGATTTAGAATAAAGGAGCAATCCCTCTCGATTTTTCTCTTGAGAAATGCCCTTTTTTTGCTATGCTCTAAAATCGAATTTAACAGAGAGAATGGACATGGAAAATCAATTTCAAGCTTTACAAAACTGGACTCAACAGATCCTCGATACGATCAAAAAAGACATTAAGACCGACCATTTGCACACAGATCCTGCCTTCTATCGGAACTACTTTGGCAACCGCCCTCAGAACCGCCTCACATCGGAAGAGATCTTTGCAGCTTATGAGAAGGAGCTTCTTAAGGGGAATGAGGAGCTGGCTGAGTGGGTGGTGAACCGCTGGGTTTTCAAGCATGGGGATCTCTACCAGCACTTTGCAGAAAGGCTTGAGAGGATCAATCCTGATTTTTCTGAAATTAAGGAGTTGAGCGAGGCGGAGAGCGAGGAGATTTTGAAAGGGGCGTTTGAGAATTTTGGAGCGATTCAAACATATTTGTTTACAGTTCTCAACGGGGTTGTTTTTCCGAAAAAAGTGATTGAGAAGCTGGCGAATGCGGCTGAATTGGAGAAATTGGCCCAAGAAAAAGCGGGTGTAGAAGAGGCGAAGAGGGAAGGTTTTGAGAAAGAAATCGCCTCCCTTCAGCGGGAAATTGCCCGTCTCAACGATAAAATTGCGGGTGTTCAGAGGAAATATACGACGGATACTGAGGCACTCAAAAAGCAAATCAAGGCGCTCCAATGCAAGATGAACAGTTCATGCGCGAAGCCTTAAAAGAGGCTCGTAAAGCATATGAGAAGGAGGAGGTTCCAGTGGGGGCCGTCCTCGTCCACAAAAACCGGATTATTGCCCGCGGCCACAATCAAGTGGAGCTGCTCCAGGACGCGACCGCTCATGCGGAGATGATCTGTCTTTCTGCGGGGGCGGGGGAGTTGGGGAACTGGCGCCTTGCCGACACGACTCTCTACTGCACCCTGGAGCCTTGCCCGATGTGTGCTGGGGCGCTGATTGCCTCCCGGGTCCAGCGGCTTGTTTGGGGAGCTCCCGACCTCAGGGTGGGGGCTCATGGGAGCTGGGTGAATCTGTTTGAGAAGGAGCATCCGATCCATAATTTAGAGATTACCCCGAGGGTTCTCGAGGCAGAATCTGCCGAACTGATGAGGAGTTTTTTTGCAAAGCAACGAAAGCGCGACCGAGCTATTGAACGAGTTGATTGAGGGGCAGAAGAAGAAACTTCTTCAGACGGCCCAGCGGATCAAGCCTGATGTGATTGAGGAGGATCTTCTCCAGCCGAATGACTTTCCTGAGTTGGAGCTTCACCCCCATTTTCGTTATGAGGAGGGGATTCTCGACGGGCTCCGAGTCGCCCAAACCGCCCTCTGGAGCTCGAAGGAGTGTTCTCATGGTTTATGAAATGCCCATCAAGCCGCCTTGCGAAGAGGTAAGACTTGTTTTTTCTAATGAAGTCACATTGGATTCGTACAATAAGCGGGTTCAGGAATATATTTTGGGAACTCCTGCTGTAGTGAGCGGCAGTTTTAAAGAATGGATCGACGTTATACTTTCCTGTTTATCTAGGGATTCAAAAATTCTTGAAGTTGGCTCTGGGTTTGGGCGGGATGCGGATTATATCGAATCTTTTGGTTTCAAAGTGGAACGGACTGATGCGACCGAATCTTTTGTCACCTTCTTAAGAGAACAAGGTCGTTTTGCTCGCCGATTTAATATTTTGACCGATCCTTTCGAAGATCAATATGACTTAATTTTTGCAAATGCCGTCTTTTTACATTTTACTCCCGTTGAACTCGAGATCGTTTTGCAGAAAATTCATTCATCTTTAAAAAATAACGGGATTTTAGCTTTCTCGGTGAAAAAAGGAGAGGGGGAAGAGTGGACTAGTGAAAAGTTAGGGGAGCCTCGTTATTTTTGCTACTGGGATCGAGATCGGATGATTTTCCTACTAAAGAAAGTAGGGTTGGAAATAGTGCACATCCATGAAGACGAGCGTTATTTGCAAGTGATCGTCAAACCAGATAAATTCAAAGAAAGCAATGGATCAATTTAGCAACTGTTTTTAGGGTTGGGTTCTTGTTCCTTAAACTATGATAGATCGTAGAGCGGGGGATTTCTTCCTCTTGAATGCCAAAGGCAAGAGATTATAGAGAAAGCTGGATGCGGGAAATCTGCACGTCCGGTTTGAATAGGGGGGTGGGGTAACTTCCACCTCTACTCTACTGCCGCCATGCCTCATGGCGATCCTTGCTAATTTTTCTTTGCAAGCAATTGATCATGCAATCGCCCTGGCCAAATCGTTCTTTTCAATCTACCGCTTTAATCCAAGAGCCATCGGGCCCGAGGCGCCAGATCGATCCATCATCGGCGACCAGGCTCACATTACTCCTCAGCCTTTCTATCTCCTCTGGAGTCGATTCACGATCAGGCTCAAAGGAAGCGAGGGGCAAAGAGGGGTCTTGAAGCCGTGCTAAAGCCTCTTCATACGTTTCTTTGTAAATGGTTAGAAAGCCCTTTCTTTTGGGGTGGGCAATTTTATAATGAAGGGTCCCTTCCCTCACTGTAATTACTCTAAGTGCACCTGGTGGAACATCGCCTCCATCCGGGGAGCGTAAAAAAATTTCAATTTCCACATTTCTTGGAGTGAAAGGATAACGGCTTAAGTAAGGGTGGATCCGGGGTTCTTGATTAACTTTTTCCTGAACAGTAGTTGCCCCTTTGAGCAATAATTCGCGTCCTGATGCGATGTCGATGGGTTTGAAATAGTAAAAACTCAATCCGAGAACCTGGATCTCCCTCAGCATTTGTCCCATTGTGCCACAGGGATGCAATTCAGTTTCTTGTTGTAATTGTATCACGGCTCTGTGGAGAACATCGTCTGCAAGTTTCTCCTTTTCTATTCCAGTTCTATCGCTTGACGATGAAGGTTTATGACATCCTACAGCCCATAATGAAATCAGCACAATCCACAGAAGTCGCCATCTCATTTTAGCCTCCCTTTTTCCTCTGGAAGGTATTCTCCATTGCGTTCAACATAATCTTCAAGCTTTTCCTGTATTGGATCTTTGTATGTCGGGCTTTGGAAGGCGTGGTCGATTCCTTCTGCGTTGGAATGGGGAGGGAGGATCATCAATTCATCCCGATGATCGATTGCATCCCCAAAAGTAGGGAGGATCACATCGTCAATTGTGATCGATTCAATGGGCCTTGGAGGAGGGGGTTCAAACTGATGGACTATGTCCTTTTTACTAGCGTAGTTGAAGGATTGAAAACAGAGCTGCTTGGGCACCACGGCGGCGGGGGCGATGGCGACGACGATGACCCGTTCTCGGATCTCAG
>CAZIML010000081.1:4846-8340 GCA_964540255.1 uncultured bacterium | reverse complement strand
CTTTGAAATATCAGGTCTTCTCTGTTTTGGATCGTCGGAAGGGAGCGGTTTGTAGACGATTTGAGAGCGAGAACCGGTCAAGGCGATGACCTGCTTGGCTAAATCGACGACCCGAAACTCTGTCGGATTTCCAATATTGATGGGACCTGTTTGAGAGGAGTTCATGAGACGGAGAACTACTTCGATCAAGTCATCTACGTAGCAAAATGAGCGGGTCTGAGAGCCGTCTCCATAGATTGTCAACGGTTCATTATTGAGGGCTTGAACGATAAAGTTTGAGACAACTCTCCCATCATTTGGATGCATCCTTGGGCCGTAGGTATTGAAAATGCGCCCTAAACGGATCGGTACCCCGTGGGTCCTATGGTAATCGAAAAAAAGGGTCTCGGCGCACCGTTTCCCTTCATCATAGCAAGAGCGATATCCGATCGGGTTCACATTCCCCCAATAGTCTTCAATCTGGGGGTGGACGTGAGGATCGCCATACACCTCAGAGGTGGACGCCTGAAAGATTTTGCATTTCAATCTCTTTGCAAGCCCGAGCAAATGAAGAGCTCCAAGGACCGAAGTTTTGATCGTCTGAATGGGATCTGACTGATAGTGAGGGGGGGAAGCGGGGCATGCAAAATTGAAAATCTCATCCACTTCAACATGGAGAGGAAAACAAATGTCATGGCGCAAAAACTCAAACTGAGGAAATGAGAAGAGGTGGTTGATGTTGTCCCGGGTTCCGGTAAATAGATTGTCCACGCAAAGAACTTCATGCCCTTCGCCCAGCAACCGTTCGCAAAGGTGGGATCCTAGAAACCCTGCGCCACCTGTAACCAAAACTCGTTTCTTCTTTAAATCTCTCATGCTCTTGTAATAAAAGTTAGTCGGCAAGAATCTTTATGGTAAGCCCAATCGATAAACGGTGTCAACACTTCAGTTGCTTCCCCAGAGACTGTGACGATCGCTTTATCGGAAATTCGGAGAGCAGCACTCGACTCTGCAGAAGGAAGAGGAGAGCGGAAAAGAAGAAATATCGAATCGTATTTCTTTTTCAGAAGTTCGAGAAGGGTGGTGAAATTTTGCGATTGAATGATTTCAGTTCCAAAAGGGGTATATCCTCCTGCCATTAAATAGTCGAATCCTCTCCCTTTTCGAATGGGCAATTCTCCAGTTTCCCCTTTCCACAGTTGGAGAATGCCGGGAGCATCCTCTTTTTGAAACTTCGATTGAAAATCACAACGGAGAATGATCGATTTCCGCGAAATGCGGGCTAAATTTTCAGCGAGAGCGAACGAATAGTCGGGCCCTTTTCCACCAATGAGGCTGATCACCTTGCTCCCCTCGGCAAAAAGGGCCATTTGCCGCAGTAGATCGAGATCAGGGCCGGTTGGATGATCCACCAATGGGCCGTCGCAAAAAGTGGAGATTTCGCCTAGGATCGGGAATCCGAGGGCTTTGAGTTTATCAAGGGAAGAGGGAAACCCTTTGAGAAGCTGTCGAATGAATGCGAAGACAAAAAAAGCGAAGGGGAGCAAGAACCCTCCGCCCAACATCATCCGGATGAGTTGCGGTTTCTGAGGGGCCGAAGGGGTCAGTGCCGGATCGAGGGGTTTCGATTCTACGTGGTGCAAATGGGCAGAAATACTCTTTGATTCTGCCACTTGAGCGACCGACCCCATTACCCGATTCAACATCTCTGTTTTGATTTGGAGCCATTTTTCATAGCGCAACTTTTCAGGCAAAGCCGAAGCGAGATGATGCCGCGCATCCCCTATTTTCCTCTCCAATAATTCTTTTTCTAAAAGGAGCGACTCTCTCTTTTTTTTCATCCCTTCAAAAGATTGCTCATCGAGCACTGAAATTTTCTGATTGAGACAGTCGAGGCTCACTTTTTGAAGCGCACTCATTTTTTGCCGAATGAGAGTGGCATTCAGTTCTTCCACTTTAATCAATTGATCTAATTGATCGGCAAGAATCTTCTTTTGGAGAGCGATTTCTTCAATCCAGCGCGATATTTCTTTGGCTGTACAGTGTTTTTCATCTTTGAGCTGCAAGCTCAATTTACTCGCGTCGGCGATGATTTTCTGACAGAGCGCATCAGAGAGAATTCCGCTTAAAGAGGCTAAATCAAAATCAGGCCGGTGGAGCTCTTTTTTGAACCGCTCATAGTGGCAAATCGATGCCTCCGCCTGATCGAGCTTCGTATTGTATCCCAAAAATAATCCCCGGGCTGAATCGAGATCAATCCCATCGAGTTCCGAAGGGGGATAATTCCCATAATACAACCGCTCCTTGAGCATTTTTTCTCTCATCGAAAGAAGACGCGCATAATTTTCTAAATAGTCGACAAAATCTTCTTTTTCCTCAGAGTCCCGAACATTTTTTGCCCAAAGATAGAGAGCTTGATCTCCTTCGAATGAAGCGATCTCTTGTCCTAAGTCGATTTTTTGAATGAGTCGATCAATATCGCTCCGAAGAGTTCGAATCTCCTGCAGCTCGTCTCTATTGAACTCGATCATTTTCTCAGAAGATGGAATCAAAGAGAGTTCTAATAGATCTCGCTGCTGCCGGTAATCGTCCAACTCATAAAGAGGGCCTCCTTTGAAAGCAAAGAGCTTCCCTTCTTTTGAGAACTGATCGATCAAGGAGATCTCCAGCTCTATTTCGGTGAGTCTTCGATCCATCTCGTGATGGGGAGCTAAAATGACGTCAGCGCCCCCCTCTAGAGCTAAAAATCCACCTGTTTTCAAATTGTCCGAAAGATATCCCATATGAGTGTCGAACAATTGATCCATCTTGGCAAAAATCTGCTCTTGCTTTTGGTCCAGATAGTGAATCTGCTCTTGAGCCACCTCATCATATTCTCTTTTTAAGTAAGCTTGGTACTCATTCATCAACTCATTGACAATCCGAGCCGCCAAAAAACGATCGCGGTGCGACACCGAAATATGGATCAGCGACTTATTATCCTTGTCATTTGCAATTTTAATCTCTTTTCGAAGATCCCCAGCAACTGCCGCCCAAGGGAGAACTTGGATGGGGTACGATCCCCCCTTTTTCATTTTTTTCGGAAAACTCGCAACAGTGATCTGCAGCGGGGGATCTTGAATCACAAGGGAGGTCCCTAGATGTCCTTCCCCTAATTGAGTTTTTTGATCGGCGGAGTAAAGAGTGAAACAAGATTGATCTTCGATCCGGAGAACTCCTCGAAAAGTTTCCCCTAAATCATACCGAACATCGGAAAAAGTAAACCCATCCCGATCTTCCAGCATCATCCCTTTCTCTGACTGCCATGTTTCCCAGTATCTTCGGAAGACCTTCTTCACGATCCAATCGCGATTCGGAGAACCTGCTTGAAGCCCCAACCGTTCGACGAGCGGCTTTAATACTCGGTAGGAGCGCATCAAAGAGCCCGCTTCGGGTTGGTTGGCCCCCCGCCCCCCGGCCCTCCGTGCCGCGGGGGACCGTTGCGGGGCCCCGGGGTGTGTGGCCGGGGGGGTTGG
>CAZIML010000081.1:0-4836 GCA_964540255.1 uncultured bacterium | reverse complement strand
GAAAACTTTCCGCCCCCCCTTTTTCTATCCCCGCCTTAAATGTCGCCTCCGCTCGATACTTGGAGACGCGAATCCCACCGCCGATGAACGCGAGCATCACTCCGGCCAACGCCCACTTTAAAAGGGACTTTCGGATCTTGATGTAAAGCTGCTTTACATCACTCAAAGAGACGATTCTTTCTTCAGGATCAATCGTGGGTTTTTTCATCAGGGGACAATCACTCCCCAACTTGCAGAAGTTTTAAACATCACATCAATCCCACTAAATGAGGGGAGAAGCTGTGAAATGAATCGATTCCATTCGGTGATCGGCTTGGCCGCTACATAGACAATATCCCCGGGCATCAAAAGGAGGCTTTCGTTCGGAAGATGGATCACATGTTCCCAATTGAGTGTGTAAATCTTCGGTTTTGCAATACTGCCTCGGATCACCTGAATATACGATTTATCTCCAGTATAAGGGATCCCTCCCGCTTGAGCGAGCGCCTGGCGGACAGGGAGAAAGCCATTCGGGACTGAGAGGGTCGTTTCTCTGCCCACTTCTCCCATAATCATGACCGTCGCGGAACCTGCATCGGCAATATAAACCTTATCGCCTCCTTGCATCACGATATTTTGGCTCATATCCCCTTCTTTGATCAACTTTCGCAAGTCAACGGGAACCATTTTCCCTTCTCGAAGGACATAGCTTTTAAATAAATTGGCGTCGATCGGGATCCGGGCCTTGGACAAAAGATCGTAAAGGCGCATTTTTCCGTCGACGGGGACGCTCGAAAGGCCGGTGAGCCCCATCATTTCAACTTTTCTGACAATCCGCTCTTTGTAAGTGACAAATACCTCGGTGTCGTGGATTTGCTCATTGTATTTTTCTTGGATTTTCAATCTTGCCTCTTCGAGAGTGAGGCCGGCCACTTCGACCATCCCCAAGTCGGGAATCAAAATTTTCCCATCCACGACTCGGTAGCCTACGTTCACTCCGATATTCTGGACGGCCTGAACGATATCGCTCCGTTTCGGATTATAAAGAAGGATCACAAGAACATCATCTTCGTGGATCCGATCCTTGTATTCGCTCAATAAAGACTCATCGAGCTCTTCAGAGCAAACCCCCTCCATCTCTAAGATGGAAAATTTCCCTTCTCGAATTTTGTAGGAATCGAGCACAAATTCGTCGGCGCCATATAAATCTTTCCCCATGTAGGGTCCGCTGCAACTGGCAAGCGTTAGAGCGAGGCAAAAGAAAAGAATGATCCTTGTCATAAAGAATTCAGCCCTTTAAGATGGAGTGAGTCCAACTGTATAGCAGAAGATTTTTTATGAGACTACACTAAAGATGAAGAAAAGGGTTCTGATCACTGGCGCAGCCGGTTTCATTGGATTTCATTTGGCAAAAGCGCTCCAAGGGCGAGGCGATTTTTGCCTCGGCCTCGATAATTTTAACACCTATTACGACCCTCAGCTCAAGAAAGAGAGAGCTCTTCATCTCGAAAAACTTTCGATCGAGATCATTTCGGCTGACATCTGTAACAAAGCACTCCTCCAGCAATTGATTTTTGAACACGGGATCACCCACGTAGTGCACCTAGCCGCTCAAGCGGGCGTGCGCCATTCTCTCACTCATCCCGACGACTATGTGGCCTCCAACCTCCAAGGCTTCGTCTCGATTCTGGAGGCGTGCCGCCACTTCCCATCGATCAAACTCGTTTACGCCTCCTCTTCCTCCGTCTACGGGCTCAATGAGAAAATCCCTTTCAGCGTCGAAGATCCCACCGACCAGCCGACGAATCTTTACGGAGCGACGAAAAAAGCCAACGAACTGATCGCCCACGCTTACCATCACCTTTACGGCCTCTCGGTCACAGCGCTCCGCTACTTCACCGTCTACGGCCCATGGGGACGCCCTGACATGGCCTACTATAAGTTCACCCGTCAAATTTGCGATGGGAAGCCAATCCAAGTCTTCAATTCGGGACGGATGAGACGCGACTTTACCTACATTGATGATATCGTGGCTGGTACCATTGCCGCGATCGACTTAGGGGCCAGCTTTGAAATTTTCAACCTCGGAAACAACCGGCCGATCGAGCTCCTCTACTTGATCGAGCTTTTAGAAGAGGGCATTGGGAAAAAAGCGATCAAAGAGATGCTGCCGATGCAAGCTGGAGAGGTGATTGAAACCTTTGCCGATATAGAGAAAAGCCAAAAGCTCTTGAACTTCCAACCCTCCACCCCTCTTGAAAAGGGAATCCCTCAATTCATCCGCTGGTTTAAAGAATATCACCTTGCATCGCCGCTCCAAATGCAGCGGGGAAGAATTTGATTAGGTCTCTTGCAGTCAAGCAATAGGAAGTTCTTTTTTTCGCCCCCTCTTCTCCAGCAATTCCGTGGAGCACCGCTCCAAGAATCGCCCCTTCTCGTGGAGTAGCCCCTTGGGCCAGCAGCCCCGCGATCAGCCCCGTTAAAACATCTCCCGATCCGGCGGTTGCCATCCCAGGATCGCCTCTTGTCACGATCACCGGTTTTGTTTTCGGAGCAAATACAAATGTGGGAGCCCCCTTCAAAAGGAGGACCACCCTCTTCGCGTTGCAATAGCGGATGATTTTGGCAAAGAATTCTTCTTCTCTCGGTTCAGTTTTCAAGCCCAATAAACGGAGCGCTTCGCCTCGGTGGGGGGTCAAAACGGCCATTTTCGGGTAACTCAATCCTGGCAAAAGGGCATCAGCATCGATCACGCAAGGAAGTTGGATCTCTTTCAAATGAGCCTTCAGCCACTTTTGAGCTCCTTTGCCCAACCCAGGCCCTACAAATACTGCCTTGGCCTTCCCGAGCGCCTCGTTCCACTCAACCCGGTTCCAAATGCTCACAATCAGCTCGAGGGGAACATTCCGAATCTCATCCACCGAAAATATCTTCACAATTCCTGCCCCTCCTTTCAAAGCGGCAAGGCCGCTCAATTGGACAGCGCCTGGATATCTTTTCGATCCCCCGTATCCCACAACATAGCCCGCCTCATATTTGTGCCGGTTTCTCACAATTTTCGGCAAAGCGAGATGCTTTGGCAAATATGCAACCGCCTCAGCTTGAGCCACCGCCTCTTTCGGGAGGCCGAAATCAACCACCTTCAATCTTCCGACATAATTCCAGCCATCTCTCAAAAAACAGCCGATTTTTGGCAATCCGAGCGCAATTGTCATGGCCGCCTGAATGGCTACCCCTTCTACTTCTCCGTTGTTCCCATTCAATCCCGACGGAATGTCGATGGCAACAATAGGTAGCCCCGACCGATTGGCCTCTTCAATGACCCGAGCCATCTTTTCATCGACCGCTCCTTTAAACCCAGTCCCTAGAAGCCCATCGACGATGATCCCCCTCATTCGGGAAGTGGGGGGCCCCCCTTTCTTTTGGAACCGCTTTCGAAACGTTTCATTGAGAAAGCTTCTCTTCCCTTCCACCGCAATGGCCTCAACATGAAATCCCGCATCAAGCAGATAGAGCCCTGCCGCGTAAGCGTCGCCTCCATTGTTCCCTCGACCGACGAGGAGGGTCGCCCGTTTCTCCAACGACTCCTCTTTGGCAAATTGAATGACGGCAAGGGCCACCTGCCGCCCCGCCTCTTTCATGAACTGTTCCCCCCGCTCCATCCCCTTTTCAATCCGGGCCATCTCTTGGGATGTGACTACTTTGAGACCTTCAATCATACCCTCAAACTATCGATTCTCTCATTTAGCCACAATTGGGAAAATAACGGGATTGGAGCAAGCTTCATTTAATTATCGGTATATACCATATATTTACATATATTAAATAATTTAGTATAATGCTTAAAACAAAACAAACAAAAGGTCATTTTATGGTAGCAGCTATTCAACCCGTTCCATCCAATTTATCGAGCCCAATTAAGCAGGAAATAAAGAAGAAAAGCCTTCCATTGATCGGAGAAATCGCACTTAGAGCGATCCAAGTAGTCATACTAACTCTAGCTATCATCGGTGGAGCCGCATTAGGTGGCGTTTTGCACAGTTATGTTCCATGTGTAGGGACAGCCTTGGGGGCTGCAATCGGAGGCGCAATCGCATTCACAACAGCAATGGCAATGATTGATAAACTCCACGCTAAGTTGGTTGAAAGGTACGGAATCGAGGAGTAGGTCACCGATCCCATCTCAAATTAGAGCATCCGAACGAATCGGATCAACGAAGCTTTGAGTTCTTTCTTATCCTTTTCTTGAATATGGGGAACGGCAAGACGAAAAGCGTCCAAGTGATTCTTTGCGATGGCAAGACGAGCCAAGGCCAGGTTCATTACACTGAGTCGATTGTCATAGTCGCTAAGACCCGCCTCATTAATTCCATTCCACTCATCATCCGTTAACATCAGTCCGTTCTGTTCCAATGTAAGTCTTTGCTCATCTTCGGACAATCGGAAGATATTGATCGATTGGATCTCGACAGGCTCCTCATCTCCATTTGAATACACGCCAATGGAACGGCCTCCAGATGCGGATCGAGAGGGACTCGGCGCCGGGGAAGGCGGAGCGAATACTGGCGCCGCGGCCTCGGCGGTCCGTGCTTCGCGCCTTTTCCGATTAAAAGGCCTGGCACTTGGCTGAAGTGGAGCGTCATTAAGAACTCTAACATCGCCTACACTCATTGGAATCTCCATAGTTGAAAATGAGGGAGGATTCTATCGCTCGAAGAAATTTCTGACAATCAGTTTAAGTTCGTTTAAGTTCGAGAGGCCTTCAATCGCCTTTCTAGATATTCCTTCACCTTTCCCGTGGCCGCTTTCAAGGGAGTCTCCTCACCATAATGGCGAGCAAAGGGGTCTCCTCCATAT
>CAZIML010000080.1:0-8355 GCA_964540255.1 uncultured bacterium | reverse complement strand
TCGCGGCGCCGCTGACCACGGGGGCCCCGCTTCGGGGGAGGTCCGACGGCGGGAGGAAAACCTTCTCCCTCCGAGCCTCTCTCTTCCTCTCTCTCTCTCTGTGCGATCTCCTCTACTCCGTGTCTCTGTGGTTAACCCATCGTCTACACCAAAAATCCTGATTCTTCGGGTTGTTTCTGTATCCCAAGATTTTCGGTGTATTATCGGATCGGGTGTGGTAGACTGTTCGGGTGGAGAAAATATGACATTCAAAGAATTAGAACTCATCGAGCCTTTGCTCAAAGCCGTAGCCGAAGAAGGGTATACTACCCCGACGCCGATTCAACAACAAGTAATTCCTTCGATCCTTCAGGGACATGATATCTTAGCCGGATCGCAGACAGGGACCGGAAAAACTGCCGGATTCACCCTTCCTCTTTTGCAAAATTTAGTGAAGCACCCCCAGACGTCGAAGAGAGTCCGTGCCCTCATACTCGTTCCAACCCGCGAGCTCGCCGCCCAAGTGGCTGAGAGCGTCGCCACCTATGGGAAGCACCTCCCTCTCAAGTCGGCTGTCATTTTTGGCGGCGTCAACATCGACCCGCAGATCCGACAATTGAGAGCGGGCGTTGAGATTGTGATCGCGACTCCGGGCCGTTTACTCGATCATGTGAATCAGAAGACGATCGACCTTTCGAAGATCGAAGTGTTGGTCTTGGATGAGGCTGACCGGATGTTGGACATGGGATTTATCCGCGATATGCGCAAAATTTTAGCGATTGTCCCCAAAAAGCGGCAAACGCTCCTCTTTTCGGCTACTTTCTCTAAAGAAATCAAAGAATTAGCAGCTCAATTTCTAACCTCGCCGAAGACGATCGAAGCGACCCGGCAAAACACCGCCACCGAATTGGTGTCGCAAGTGATCCATCCGGTCGATGCAAAGCGGAAAAGAGAGCTATTGTCCCATCTGATTTCATCTCAAAATTGGAAACAAGTGCTCGTTTTCACCCGGACGAAGCATGGAGCGAATCGGCTCGCCGAGCAGCTGGGAAAAGATGGAATCACGAGCGCAGCGATTCATGGAAATAAGAGTCAGGCGGCCCGGACAAGAGCCCTTGCTGAATTTAAAAATAATGCCGTTCGGGTCCTCGTTGCAACCGACATCGCAGCCAGAGGGCTCGACATCGACCAACTCCCCCATGTGGTCAATTATGAACTGCCCCAAGTTCCCGAGGACTATGTCCACCGGATCGGGCGGACCGGAAGGGCAGGGAATCAAGGAGAGGCGATCTCGCTCGTCTGCATTGATGAGCACAAACTCTTAAGAGATATTGAAAAGCTCCTGAAGAAATCGATTCCAACTCGGGTCATTCCCGGATTCGAACCGAATCCAAACATCAAGGCCGAGCCGATTTTGCAACGGTCAAGACACCAGCAGCCTCGCCGCCGATAGAGGGAAAGGGTCCGACCTCTAACGTCGGACCCAGTTCTTTAATTGACGAATCGAGCTTGGTTCAACACTTCTGTCCAAACCATTTCGCTCCGCTCGCTTTTTAGAGCCGTAGTGAGGTAGATCAGTACTGCCATTCTCTCTTCTGTTTGATCATGGAATGCGCGGACGTATCCATGAATCAAATCTTGAGCCCCGTCGTTGAATTCAAAACTCATGAATCCTTCATCGTTGCCAAGATCGACATAACGGTTCAGGACAAATTTGTGATTGGGCAAAAATTGATTCAAAATTTGATCGATCTCATTTTGAGCCGATTCGAGATTCTCCTCTTCTCCCTCAGACTCTTCTTCATCTGTTTCAAATTGAGTCGAGACGAAAATTTCCAACGCATCTCCTTCTCTATGGGTGAAATAGGAGAGAAGGGGAGCGTCGCACTCTTCTTCCTCTTCCTCATCGTCGATCCACTCTTCATCGTCCCAGCTGATCGTCAACCCAGGAACGTCCCCAAAATGTCTCCACTCGTAATTTGAGGGGGGGAATTGCACTTCCACATCGCCCACGATTTCGGCTGTTAAAGATCCGCTGATGAGGCAAGCTGCCCATATCCATCCTTGTTTAAACATAGCACTTCTCCTTTGAAGGGTTTTTGAGTCGGTAGATCTTATAGGGGAAGCGATTTTTTGAAAAAGAATATTTTTGATTCAGAACCCTGAATGGTATATGATAGGGTCATGAAGCGAGTTTACCTAGTCCCGAATATCATCACCGCTTTCGGCCTTGCCTGCGGCCTTTTCGTCATCTTCAAAGTGAATATGGTAGAGCCGGGGAGCGGCAGCTTTGACGTGGTTCGCATTTCAGCGATCCTCCTCATGGTCGCTGGTTTCGCCGACTTCATCGACGGGGCGCTCGCTCGGGCCATTCATGCGGAGAGCGAATTTGGATTCGTTTTCGATTCGCTCGCCGATGCCATCTCCTTTGGCGTCGCCCCCTCGGTCCTGATGCTCAAAGTCCTCTCCCTGGAGCAAGGGACTCTCCTCTCCTTTTATGGTGCGACCGCTGCCATGGTCTACTCTCTTTGCGGAGTCTTAAGATTGGTTCGGTTCAATGTGAAGGCCACTGAAGCGAAGGGGAATGTGGAAATGCAGGCGGCTCAGAAAAAAAATTTTACGGGCCTTCCCATCCCCGCAGGAGCGGCCGCCGCTGTCTCAGCCAATCTTCTCCTCCTTTCCCCATTCGCCGGGGAGTGGATGGGCCTTACCGATTCGATCCGAGCCATTACCCTCTCTTCAATTATGATCGTCCTCGGCTACCTAATGGTATGCCGCCTCAAGTTCCCGAGCCTAAAAGCATTCAACTTCCGCATCCCCTCGTTTCATCTCGCCTTCCTATCGGTTGTCGCTGCTGTATTTTTCCTCTACGGAATTCTCTACTTCTTCGCCGAAATGGCGGCCCTCATCTCTTGGAGCTACATTCTTCTCGCTCTCGTCTTGTCGATCATTCGATTTGTGGTCGGGAAAAAATCGAAAACACTCGAAGATTTTGAGCCTGAACCTGACGATTTCGATACGCCATGATCCTCTTCTCCGTTTTTCTCTTCATCCTCTCTCTGGTCGGCCTTTGGCTTTGGATGCAAAAAAGGATTGAGTCGGCGGAAAAAAAGCTCCAAGACTCCTTCAAAGCTCTCTCCTTTGATGTGATGGAAAAGTCAGGGCGCCAGTTCATGAATATGGCCGACGCAGCCCTTCAGCCGATGCGCGAGTCGATGAAGCTCCTCGATGAGCATCAACGGGAGTTAGAAAAGCAAAGGCAAGGGGCCTACTCTTCCCTTTCCAAGCAAATCGAAGGGCTTGTCCTCTCTGAGAAAGAGCTTAGAACCGAAACGACCCGCCTCACTCAGGCCCTTCGCTCCCCCCAAGTGCGCGGCTCTTGGGGAGAAGTGCATCTTCGTCGGGTCGTCGAGCTCGCGGGGCTCGTCAATCAGTGTGACTTTTTCGAGCAAAAAAGCTCTGAAATTGAGGGGAGGATGCTCCGTCCCGACCTGATCGTCCGTCTTCCTGGCAACCGGCAGATTGCGGTCGACTCGAAAGCGCCCCTCTCCGCCTATCTCGACGCCGCTGACGCCGGAGATGATCTCCTCCGGAAAAAAAAGCTTCAGGACCACGCCGCGCTCCTCAGGAAACACATCAAAGACCTTTCGGCCAAAGAGTATTGGAAGCAATTCGACCCCGCCCCCGAATATGTGATCCTCTTTTTGCCCGCAGAAGCCTTTTTCAGCGCCGCCCTTCAGGCCGATCCCACCTTGATTGAATTAGGCGCTGATCAAAACATCATCGTCGCGACCCCCACCACTCTGATCGCGATCCTCCGGGCGGTCGCCCACGGGTGGAAGCAAGATCAGCTCTCGAAAAACGCCCGAGAAATTGCCCGTTTAGGGCAAGAACTCTACGAGCGGGTAGGGATTGTGACCGATCATTGGAACAAAGTAGGTAAATCGCTCAATACCGCGGTCGACGCCTACAATCAAAGTCTCTCCTCATTTGAATCGCGCGTCCTCGTCACCGCGCGCAAGCTCAAAGAAAATGGTTCTCTCTCAAAAGAACTCCCCTCACTAGAGCTGGTTGAGAAGGTGGCGCGACAGCCTGAGTCGGCTGATCCGGTTTAGGCAAGTGTGCCTCCATGAGGCCCTTCAATCTGTTCATCTCGAGAGCAATTTCGCGACTTTTATCCCGGTTCACTATTTTTCCCTGCGCACTGAGCATCATTTCGAAAAGGTCTTTCACGACTCGGACTACTTTTTCCCGCTGTTGAGGAGTTTCTATAACATCGAAGAGCCTGATGGAGTGTTCGAGGACTAGAGCTCCCGAACGAAACTCGAAATAGGGAAGATCCCAAACTTGTTCGGCGAGGGTACAAATCTCATCGCAGATTCCGAATGGGAGAATTTGGCTGAACGATTCACCCCTAGCAAGAGCTGCCTTTGCTAGATTTACTTGTTTTGTCGCAGCGGCAGCTGCGCGGTTCATTTGTCCGGGCAATTCCAGCCTCATTTTTGCAGTTGCAGCACACCGATCTGCCGCACATTTTAAAAACTCGAAAAACGCTCTATCAAAACGACTTTCTCCCACCGATGCCATATCATTCCCTATCTTAGAATTTAGAAGAGGCGAGATTTTCACCTATCGAATCATTTTTTGCAATAGGGGGAGCTATGGTGGCGTTCAATTGATGCAGTTGCTCTGTTTTCCGAAGAATCACCATCTCCTGTTCCTTTTTCAACAATTCAAATGCCCGAGCATCGCTAGACTCCTGAGAGCGGAGCCACAAAGATTCTACGATTTTAATCGATTGTTCAAGATCGTGGGCGGATCTGACTTGTTTTAATAGCAATACGCCTCCTTGCATGAGAATCGGGGTCGACTCGGGGTCGGTCAACGCTTTGCTGGCGTGGTCGAGAGAATGGTATAATGTGCTCCAACGAGCGGGTGTGGTCATACGAGGTCCTTTGAAAAAAATTAAGGTTGTGTCAAGTGTCGTTGAGCGATGTCTCGGATCGCATGAAAGCGGCATACGTCCCGCTCGTCTAGCCCTCGTGTGAGGTTAAAAATCTCTTTAGCGAAGAGAAAAGACTCCTTCATTTCATTGGAGGAGAAGTTCCATTGTTCGGGTGTTTGAGCTAAAGTAAGCAGTTCCGCTGCGGCTTCAGCCGCCAGGCACGCAGCCCTAAATTCACTGACTGGGAAAACTCCCTTTTCTCCCATGAATTGAGGCTGTCTGAACTGATGACAACGCAAAGTGTTGAGTGCAGCATCAAAGGCCATTGTCTTATACGTTTCTTATTTTTATGAATTTCCCTCAGCCAAAACCAAATGTAACTCAAGATCCACTTCAAGATTTGGTTCGTCGTTGGGAGCATCTTGCATGTAAATGATCTCGATCCCTTCATTTGGGACATTGGCTGCGATGGCAAATTGCTCCCTGTGTTCTCTAAATACCTTTTCGATTTTGCGCAAATAGGCCTCCGCTTTCCGGTACGCCCGCGAATGGAGTAGGTGAGTATAGACTGCCTGGCCTCCCTTTACAATTCCGCTGTAGAGGGCTCCGCACTGACCGAGCCACCCGAGCGCTTTTGAGTTCCGATCATCGCCATAAAATCCTATCGCTATGAAAGCCGAGCTAATGCACAATCCCGCCAAGGCATGCTGTTTTATACGGCGTAGAGCAGGACTATTGAGTTGTTCAAGTGTGTCTGCTTGGACGGCTCTCCATGTCGAGTAACCGTTGCACTTAGTCCGCAGTTCCTCTGTATTTGCAGCGTAGTATTGCCCGTGGTAGTGGACATAGCAGGAGGGGATGTGATTGGCCATAAATACCCCATTTATTCGGGACGGCTATTTTGTCAGAAACATTCTCATTTGTCTAGGCGAATCGAGCGCTGAACCGATGTTCCCGTTAAAATCGGTAACATATCCACTTTCGTTTGTTGAACGGGAATGGCTGGTTCCTCTTCGGTGAGGCAAAGATGTACTCTAGGCTAACCCACGTAGCTGATCCAGTTCGTTATCTCGAAGTTCAGGTTCGTCGATCGGCTCACGTCCCATGAAGATGATCCCATCGCCTTCTCCTGGCCCTTCGACTGCAACGGAGAAACCTTCTCTATTTTCCCTAAATGCCTTTTGGATTTTGAGCTGCAAGGCATTCGCTTCCCGGGTTACCCGCCACTGGTGTAGGTGTTCAGCGGCTGGGTTGCCTCCCAGTATGGCGGTGCTAAATATATTCCCACATACACCGAGCCACACGACCCCCCTTTGGTGACGGTCATCGCTGGAGAGTCCTATTGCCATGAGGACTGTGGTGACCCATACCCCAGCAAAGGCGAGTCTGATTCTACGGGTTGTATCCGGGTTGTTGAGTCTTTGGAGGCTGCGCGCTTGGGCTACTCTTTTTCCCGAGTAATGGCGGCATAACTCTCTGAGAGGCTCGCTATCTGCCACCCAGTATTGATCTCCGGAGCGTATATAAACGTGTGGTAAGTGAATGGCCATAGATACTCCGTACATTTGAGGGGAGTACTGTGTCAGAAATGTTCTTATTTGTCTAGGAGAATCGAGCGCTGACCCCAGGGCGATTGCATGATCAACTGCTTGAAAAGAAAAACAGGATCCGCTGCAAAGGGAGGATTGGCCAGGATGCGCAATTTTCATCCTACATATCCTGCCGACCTTCGTCGATCTTGTTTATCTTGTCCTTTTCGGTGAGGCAAAGGTGTACTTTAGGCTAATTTGATTCTTTTGATCCACTCTTCGGGGATGCCGGCTTTCCGCCGGTTTTCTTCCATCACGACAAACCCTTTGGCCCGTTTGGGGGTGAGCTTTTCGTAGAGGTTCCTTGTCCATGCATCCCACGGCTCGTCTTCTCCCTTCAAACGCTGAAGCCACCGGTAGCCAAACGATACGTGATGGATCTCGTCTTCGAGGATTTGACCCATGAGGGAAGCGCTTTTTTCATCCCCGAAAGTGGCAAAGGATCTGCCGTAAAGGGGGGCGAAGTCGAGGTTGGCCATCTCAAAGGTGAGGCTCATCACACTCACATAGCGGATTGGAGTGGTGAGGTGGGGAACGTGGTTCCAAAAATGGCGATAAAGGGGAAGGTCCCCAAAATGAAGTCCCAATTCTTCCATCCGCGCCATGTACATCCTTACATGCCCTTGCTCTTCCTTGAGTGTGTGGGCAATTCCCATCCTGAAAGCTTTTGGAGCTTCGGGAAAGGCGGTGAGGGCGTGGGCCATGATTTCGACGGCGAGGAGCTCGTGGCCGGCAAAACGGTGAAGGCAGACGGCTCGGTTCTCGGCCAATCCATGGGCTTGAAAAGGGGGGATTTTTTCCTCTTTGCTCCTCTTGTTGAACCCCATTCCAATAGGGCGAACCGGCTCGTTGAAAACGAGCGGCTCGCCGGGAAAGTGGTCAGTGAGAAGGGGAGGGGAGAGGAGCTTTTCTTCCAGCGTATCTGCTGAAAGAATCCGAATGGCCCAATCCCTCAGTTCCATTATTCGACAGAAAAGACATAATAGGCGGGGAAGGCAAAGTGATTGTTCGGCCGCGGCGCTGCCAAGAGGGTCACTGTTCTTCCTGCATATTTTTCTAAATCCACCTTGGTGCTGTAGAGATAGGCGATGGGCGCCTCTTCAGCTCCGCGGAGGATGAAATCGCCTGGGCGATCCTTCACGTCGTAGGTGTAGGGCTCGATCGTCCCAGTCAGAACAGAGGCGTTCGCTTTTTGCTCAGTATAATATTCATCAAACGTTTGGCCCGAGTGGAAGGCGGCCCAGCTTAAGTAGAGCGACTCTTCCATCGTGTCCCAAAAACCAAACGAGTCTTTCTTTTCGCTCCGTTTGCTCCACAATGAGGAGTCGATCTGTTTGGCTCCTTCGCCAAAAAGTTCGGTGCTCTCCGCTTTGTGTTTGGCGAGGAGTTCTTGTTTTGCAGTCGTTGAGAGCTCTGCTTTCGATTCTAGAAAGGCGATTTTTTTATTCAGATAGGTCTCTTTCAAAAGAGCGAGTCCCTCCTTAGCCTGGGCTGTCGCTTCAGGGAAGTCGGCGAAGTTGCGCAAAATCGACTGGAATTGTTCGATTGCCTGCTGCGGAGCCATTTCTTCATATTCTTTTTTGCACTCGGCTTCGGCGTTCAGATAGGCGGAAGAGAGGAGCTCTTCTACTTGCCCTTTTCTCTTTTCGGTGACAGCCAAAAATTCAGGGCCTCCTGCATGGGCTACAAACTCTTTCGCAACAAAGAAACGGGTCCCTTTGGGGGGGGCAATTTCGAGCCATTTGTGATTGGCTGAGCAAACGGTGCCGGCCACTTTGTCTCCCGCTTGGAGTTGGGCGATGATCGGAGCATCTACATGGGGCTCGAGCCGCACGTTGACTC
>CAZIML010000079.1:0-8445 GCA_964540255.1 uncultured bacterium | reverse complement strand
CAAAAAAAGAGATCTTCAACTCGTTCCTCTCTTCCGATCCATCCCGGGCATTTCTCCATGGCCATTCTTACACAGCGAATCCCTTAGCCTGCGCATCTGCCAACGGAAGTCTTGATCTTTTGCTAGCACCCGAGTGCACCTCTGCTAGAGCGATGATCGAATCAGAGCATCGCAAATTCCTAAAAGTGTGGAGTAATCATCCCAAACTGAGCCGATGCGAGGCGCTCGGTACGATTTTGGCCATCGAATATCGGGTAGCGCAAGGATCTTATCATCATCCTCTTAAAGCGAAACTCACCGAATTTTTCCAAAAGAGGGGCATTTTGATACGCCCCCTTGGAAATGTTCTCTATCTTCTCCCTCCTTACTCGATTACGGCCGAGGAACTGGGCCGAATTTATTCAACCATTGAAATCACTTTGGAGAACGATTTATGGTGACAGGTTTTGTTTCCTTTGAAAAAGAGCTGAAAGATTTGCTGAGTTGGATTGTAAAAGATGGGCGGCTCCATGGCCTTTGGATCAACACTCTCTCCTATTTGGAAAATTGCGGTGCGAGAATGATTGCTGCGTGCGAACATCCAACACTTGTAAAAGAGGAGATGTTGAAACATGCCGCCGAAGAGTTCCGCCATGCGTTCTATCTGAAGAAACAGCTCGAAAGGATCGGAGAGTCGTATGAGGATTATAGGCTCTCCCGTCTTTTGGGCTCATGGTCTGCCTATCACTATTTGAACCGGCTCAATATTCAAGTGTGTCGCTACCTTCGAAGGCTTCGATTGACAAGAACTGAAATGAAACTGCTCTCTTACCTTCTCGTCACTTATGCAATTGAGCTAAGGGCCGCAGAGCTTTATCCGATTTATCAGACGATTCTCAGACAACATGAATCAAAAGTGCAGGTGCAATCGATTCTTCTCGAAGAGAAAGAACATTTACGAGAGATGGAGGAAGGATTGAGCCAGATCCCCGCTTCTTCGGTTTACATTGAAACTGTCTGTCAAATCGAAGCCCGATTATTTGAGAGATGGCTCACGTCCGTTCAAAGAGGGCGAGGGTCTCAATGTGATTGGTTCCGGGAAAAAGGAGATAGCATCCACTCTTCTTGAGTCTGTATCCACGGTGAATCAGCGCTTCAGAGTCGCGCTTGAAGCTGCTAAATCCACAACTGATGTAAATCAAGCTCTTCGATGAAATTTTTGAGAGCACTTCGGGGTCTAAACCTTTTCGAGGAGGATCGACAATCGTAAAATCAAAATCAGAGAAGGGGGCCTCTTTTGCATCGATCGGGAGAAAGGTGAGATTCGATTTGGGCGTTTGTTGATAAGAGAGATGGGCGTAAGGGTTATTCTCAACGAGGGTGATGTGCTGGGCTGTGGGCTGAAGGACCAAGCCAATGGCACCGACCCCGGCATAGAGTTCTAAGATCCTCTGATCGGGGGGGATCCAAGAAGCAATTTTTTGGATCATTTGCTCAAAGAGAGGAAGGTGCGTTTGAGAAAAGGCGCCGGGGTGAAAGGGAATGGGAACATTGGAGAGTGTTTGCCAAAGATAGGGCTCGCCATGGATATGGATCCAAGTGTCTCCGAGCACTTGATTTGTGGCTCTGGGATGGATGTTGAGCCAAATCGAGTGCCACAAGTCATATTTCAATAGGGCGGCGCAAAAAGAGGAGAGTTCTTGTGTGGCCACTAGGGCGAGTTGGATTTTTCCAGTAGCTCTTTCGACAAATAGCTGAACATAGCGGAGGGTGCCCGACGGAGGATTTTCTTCATAAGGGCGAATAGAATGGCGGATCATCTCCTCTTGAATTCGAGCAACCGCTCGGTTGATTGAGGCATGGTGAACAAGACAGTGGGGGATCGAGAGAACTTCATGAGTCCCTTTTTTAAAGAGGCCGATTTTCGGACCAGTGCGGACGGCGAGCTTGGCTTTGTACCGAGTTTGAGAAAATCCTCCCGTGATCCATTCAGGCTCGATTTTATGCTGCCGAAAATATTTTTGAGCCTCCTGCCAGAGCGGAGGGTTGTAAATGTCTATGAGTTCACACCCAGAACAGGCGGGAAAATGGGGGCATGTGGATGGATTGTTCATAAGCTGTTCACAAGTTGTTCAAGAGTTGTCGACAAAGGGTCTGATTGTTCAAAAGCTGCCTCTTTTGAACAGGTTGCCGACAAGTTATGAACGGGTTTCTTTCTCTCCTAGCTTCCTCTAGTCTATCAACATTTCCACAGAAACAGAAGAAGAGGAAAATTCTATACATATAAATATAATATTCCTATGCGCTTGTTGGGCTTTGCCGCTATAATGGAGGCGATGTTGGATGTAGAAGACTTTTTCTTTCTCGATTCGTTTGCTCATCGCTCCCTTTGGAAAAAGGGGGAGGCGGTTTGGTTTCCTTTGATTCATCTCAATGAATATTTGAATGAAAAAAATCCTTGTCGGATCGAAATTGAGATCCCCGAGGGAGTTTTCTTGGAAAACCGAGAGTCGATCTCGATCGGCGAAGGGACTTTGATCGAACCGGGAGTCTTTATTCAAGGCCCTTGCATGATCGGAAAACATTGCCGGATCCGACATGGAGCCTATATCCGGCCTGAAGTGATCTGCGGCGATCATTGCCAAATCGGACACAGCGCGGAGCTCAAACATTCGATTCTTCTCGATCATGCTGCGGCGACCCACTTCGTCTACGTGGGCGATTCGATTTTGGGAAATCGGGTCAACTTGGGAGCCGGCGTCAAATGCGCCAATCTGCGGCTCGATCGGGGCGAGGTGAAGGTGGGCAAAATCAAAACGGGGCTCAAAAAATTAGGGGCGATTGTGGGAGACCGCGTTCAAATTGGATGCAATTCGGTCCTCAATCCAGGAACTTTGATTGGAATGGAGAGCTTTTCCTATCCTCTTATGAATTTGAAGGGGGTCATCCTCAAGCGGAGCCAAGTGACCGAAAAAGGGATCGGCCCGATCGAACAAAAAATTTTAGAGAAATTGATATGGCAATCGACACATACCGCAAACGCGTAGAGGCGGCTCTTCGCACATTCATCGAAGAGATGGGAGAAAAAAACGGGCTGAGAGATGCTTGTGAATATGCGCTTCTCAATCGCGGAAAGAGGCTCCGGCCGATTCTCGTCTTGATGATTGGCGAGGCGCTCGGGAAGGGATTTGACTTGATGCCTGCTGCGTTGAGCGTCGAGTTTTTTCACACCGCTTCATTGATCGCAGACGATCTTCCTTCGATGGATGATGATGACGAGAGGCGCGATCTCCCCTCTCTACACAAAGCGTTCGGCGAAGATGTGGCGATCTTGGCCAGCTACGCTCTGATTGCTGAAGGATACGGCGGAATCCACCGGAACAGCCTCTTAAATCGATCGGCCGATTCTCTCTTGTGTCTCGAGGCTGCCACCCGTTGCGCTGGCATCAGCGGGGCTACAAATGGGCAATTTCTCGATCTCTATCCCCCCGACTCGAAATTAGAAACAGTGAAGAAGATCATTTTCCAAAAGACAGTGACTCTTTTTGAGATTTGCTTTGTCTTTGGTTGGGTTTTCGGAGGGGGAGATACTGGACAGATCGATGAGGTGAGAAAGTGCGCCTATCATTTGGGGATGGCGTTTCAGATTCGAGATGATTTAGAGGATTTAAAGCAGGATGAGGAGCGGGAAAATTCGATCAATATCGGGATAGCTTGTGGGAAAGAGGGGGCTTTTGAGTTGTTTCAGGAGGAGATGAATTGTTTCATCTCCTCCCTAAAAGAGCTGAAGCTCTGGAACAACCCATTTCAAGAGGTGGCAGAGTGGCTTCTAAACCGATCCGGCAGGCTCGCTCCTCCGATTGGTTGTGGGGCCGAATAGGCATTCGGCTAAGAGAACGATTCCTAAAGTCGTAACGACGCTTGTCAGTGAAAGGCTGATCATATGGCCAATGGCAAGAGGAAGGCCTGCATAAGCTAAAACACCCCACACGGCGGCATGGCTTCCAAAAAAGGTGATCGCTTTGGCAAGGGTTTTGGCTGCTGCCGATACTTGAGGATCATTCACGTGCAAAAGACGCGTTGTGGCCTCTTTCAGACCGAGAGATGTAAAATATTGAACAAAACCAAAAATGGCTCCACCTACCGGGCCGATGGGGCTTTCGAGGGCCGATGCTGCCCAAGCCATGGCTCCTGTTTGAATGAGCGCGCGAATCGCATGTTCGCTGATTTGATTGGTTGTATGGACCGACATAAAAACTCCTAAAAAGTTGTTTAAAAGGGGGGGAGTCTATCCCGCTATCCCATTTTCCGTCAAACCGTGTCCCGATATTAATTTAAACATATATTTTTAATTAATTGTTTGGTATAATTTGTGTATGTAAATATTTTAAAGGATTAATTTATGTCTGGAAAAGTTGAATTTAATTCGGTTGTGCAAATGGTTGAAATTTATAATAAAGCAAGCCGGGAGGCGTGGAAAGAGGGCAGCTATTGTAAAGCAGCCTGGTGTGCAAGCAAAATCCCCTTCATAAAAGCTTTCGGCTGTTGCAGAGGAAATATAGCGAGAATGGGGGAGAGAGATTGCCAGTCCAAATGCTATACATTTTCTGTTAAGCTTTTAGCCTGCAGTTTTTTCCCCTGTTTAGGACCCGTTTATTGCTGTAAGAAAAGCTGCTGTAAAGCAGATCATTCGAGAAGAATCTCTGTTCAACCCCAATCAGAGCCCAATTCACCGGGCAGTGGACAACTGAGTTCAGTGGTCGAACTCCTTTATTGCTGTAAGAAAAGCTGCTGTAAAGCAGATCATTCCCAATCAGAGCCCAATTCACCGGGCAGTGGACAACCGAGTTCAGCGGTCGAACTCCTTACCCCTCCGGCGCAGGCGGATGAAGAGAAAGGTGTCACAAAGAGATCGCCAGAAAAACGGCGGAATAGCGAGCCTAGCGCAGCTCCTCAAAAAGAAGAAATGAGCTAGGCTCTAAAAAACTTAGGCTCCTGCGTGGGCTTCGGCGGGCGGTTTTTTGATGCCGCTCGCAATCTTCGCATGGATCGCCTTCTCAATCTCATCCGCTAGTTGCGGATTTTTCTTCAATTCTTCCCGAACTGCTTCGCGCCCTTGGCCCAAACGGTGGGTTAAATAGCTAAACCAGGTCCCTTTCTTATCGATCACTCCCGCTTCAACACCCACATCAATCAAAGAACCGATATGGGAAATTCCTTCATTGAACAGGATATCGAATTCTGCAGTTTGGAAAGGAGGAGCGCATTTGTTTTTCACCACTTTCACCTTAACGCGCGAGCCGATGTCGGCCTCTTTGTCGTTTGCCTTGATGCCGGCGGTGCGTCGAATATCCATCCGGATCGAGGCGTAGAATTTGAGGGCTCTACCTCCTGTGGTGGTTTCAGGATTTCCGAACATAACTCCGATTTTTTCCCGGATCTGGTTGATGAAAATCGCGCAGGTGTTGCTTCGAGAAAGGGTCGCGGTGAGTTTCCGGAGGGCTTGAGACATCATCCGGGCTTGGAGTCCCATGAATTGATCTCCAATCTCCCCTTCGAGTTCTGATTTTGGAACGAGGGCGGCGACTGAGTCGATGACGATGACGTCGACCGCATTCGAGCGGGCGAGCATCTCTGCAATGTTGAGCGCCTCTTCTCCGTTGTCGGGCTGAGAGATCATGAGATCGTCGATGTTGACGCCGATTTTGGCTGCATAGGCAGGATCGAGGGCGTGTTCAGCATCGATGTAGGCGGCAAGCCCTCCGTTTTTTTGGGCGCTGGCGACGATGTGGGTGGCAAGGGTCGATTTACCGGATGATTCTGGTCCGAAGATTTCGACGATACGGCCGCGGGGTACTCCCCCAATGCCGAGGGCGAGATCGAGAGAGATCGCCCCTGTTTTAATGACGCTAAGGCCATTGGTTGATGAATGTTTGCCGAGAGCCATGATCGCTCCATCTCCGAATTGCTTTTGGATTTGAGAGATGGCAAGTTCAAGGGCCTTCTTTTTTCCCGAATCGGGTTGCTGACTCATAATTTCCTCCTAAGAAATAGATCTTAGTTTAGCATGAAATCTCTTTTCCTTCTCGTCAAGAGAGAAAATAATCCTCCAATTTGATTCAATGCGAAAAAGGAGGGGTCAATGATTCTAGCTGGCGATATTGGCGGGACACACACTCGATTGGCCTTTTTCGAAAAGGGGCGGATGGCGGGCCCTGAGAGAAAATTCGATAGCCGAAAATATCAAAGCCTTGAAGTGATTATCGAAGAGTTCCTCGGGACAAAACGGGTTGATAAGGGCTGTTTTGGAGTGGCGGGGCCAGTTCACAACGGAAGATGTAAGGCAACGAACCTTCCATGGCTGATCGACTCTAGGAACATCAGCGAGAAATTAAAGATCCCGAAGGTACATTTGCTCAACGACTTAGAGGCGAACGGATATGGACTCCGAGCGGTGAGGCGGGAAGAGCTTTTCGTTTTACACGGGGGGAAAAAACAGGTGGGGAATCAGGCGCTGATTGCCGCCGGAACTGGTTTAGGGGAAGCGGGTCTCATTTGGGATGGAAAAGAGCATCGCCCGTTTGCCTGCGAGGGGGGGCATAGTGATTTTGCCCCAAGAGATGAACGAGAAGTGGAGCTTTTCCTCTATTTGCGAAAAAAGTTTGGCCATGTTTCCTACGAACGGGTCGTTTCTGGGCCGGGGTTAAGATCTCTTTTCGAGTTTATGATTGAAACGGGGAAGGAGAAACTTTCCCCTCAGGTGGATGAGGCGATGAAAAGCGAAGACCCGGCGAGGGTGATTTCTGAGTGGGGTGTTCAAAATCGGGATCGGGCATGCATAAAAGCTGTCGACTGGTTTATTTCTTTGTATGGGGCTGAGGCCGGCAATATGGCCCTGAAGTTTCTGGCGCTGGGCGGGCTCTTTGTGGGCGGAGGGATCGCTCCTAAATTGGCTGAAAAAATGAAGGAAGGGGCCTTTTTGAGCGCGTTTGTGAATAAGGGAAGATTCAGAGAGCTTTTGGAGACGATCCCCGTTTGGATTGTGATGAACGATAATGCTGGTCTTCTCGGCGCAGCCTATTATGGAGAGTTGATGTGAATCCAGAATTCATCAGAGTCAAGGAGCATGACAAGGAAGATATTCCAAACGGCGTTCTCCCTTGGGAAAAATGGGGACCTTACGTTTCTGAAAGGGGGTGGGGGACCGTTCGGGAAGATTATAGCGCAAATGGAGATCCTTGGAACTACTTCACCCACGACGATGCAAGGAAGAGGGCTTACCGGCGCACTGAGGATGGGATTGCAGGGATTTGCGATCGATACGAGGTTCTTCTCTTTGCTCCAGCATTTTGGAACGGAGTCGATCCGATTCTGAAGGAGCGGTTGTTTGGGCTCAACTGCTATGAAGGAAATCATGGCGAAGATGTGAAAGAAGTCTATTACCATCTCGACGCTCTTCCTAGCCACAGCTATCTAAAGTATTTGTACAAATATCCGCAGCAAGAATTTCCCTATTCGAGATTGGTCGAAGAGAATCGAAAAAGAGGGCCTCGAGACCGAGAGTTTGAGCTGGTCGATACGGGGATTTTTGATGAGAATCGCTACTTTGATATTTTTATCGAGTATGGGAAGGCGTCAACCGAAGATCTCTGCGTCAAAATCGAGGCGATCAATCGAGGACCCGATCCTGCTCCCTTGCACATTCTCCCCCATCTTTGGTTTCGGAATCAATGGTCTTGGGGAGAGAGCCGTCTTCCTGTTCCTGAGATCCGGCAGGAGAACGGGGCCGATCTTTGCATGGTGGCCGATGATCGAAACTTGAAATCGCCGAAATATTTGATCTTCGACTATCACTTGGGCCCCCGATATCTCTATGGAAGCAAAGGGGGAGAGCTTCTCTTTACAAACAACGATTCAAACAATGAAGCGCTTTGGAATGTTCCGAATGAGACTCCCTATGTAAAAGATGCATTTCATAGATATGTGATCGGGAAAGAAAAAGGGGCCGTTCATCCTCAGAAGGTGGGGACGAAGGGGGCATTCCATTATTTTTTTCCAGCAATCGGTCCTGGGAAAAGCGCTGTAGTTTATCTTCGGTTCACCCACCAAAAAATCCAAAATCCTCTCGCCGATGTCGAACAAGTGATTCGAGAGAGAAAAAATGAAGCCGATCAATTTTATGCAGCGATTCACCCACCGAAAGCGACTGAGGAAGAGAAGGCGATTCAGCGGCAAGCGTTTGGAGGGATGATTTGGAATAAGCAAAGCTATATATATAGCGTAGGAAGCTGGCTTCAAGGAGATAATCCCAAAGCGCCCCCTCCAGAATCACATCGGTGGATCCGAAACTCCCATTGGCGCCATGTTGTCTCCTATCGAGTATTCTCGATGCCTGATAAATGGGAGTTTCCCTGGTTTGCGGCCTGGGATTTAACATTTCATTCGCTCACTTTTTCTCTCATCGAT
>CAZIML010000078.1:0-8667 GCA_964540255.1 uncultured bacterium | reverse complement strand
ATAAGAAGCGAAATTAATTCTTCGCATGGTCTTAATGCTTGCTTAATGTTATTATATTGGTCGAATTTAAAAAGGAGATCAATATGTCTAGTTTTGTCCAGCACATGGCTCGATATCATTCGCCAGCCGATTCATCAGCTTCTTATCCTTCAGCGGTTCCAGTGATTTCTCCAGTTTTGGGATTTGGGGGAATGGGGAGTCCTAGCCGCAGTGTGAATGTGATTGCTGCAGACCGAGGGACATTGGGAGCGCTCCGCAGTTATGAATTGGAAGATCGGGATTATTCGCGCGCTTCAGGCGCTGCATTTTTAGGAGGGGTTGCAACTATTGCTTTATCGGGAGGACTTGCCTATGTTTTAAGAACCATGAGCAATACAACTGCTGAATTGAAAAGGGCGAGAGAGTTTAAGGCGGAAGAACTCCCTTCTATGAGCGAGGCTGAGAGAAGAGAATTGCGTCCGATTGTGAATAAGCACATTGAGATTCTTGAAGGGAAGGCTTTTCATCAAAGAAACATCGTGGTCCTCACCGGATCGGCTCTTGCTTGCGCCCTGACCGCGTTTCTCGGCGGGATGTTCTCGATTCAGTGGCTCATCACGGCGGCAATTATTGCGGGAGTTGCGACAGGAGCGTTTGCGATTTTTGCAGCAGTATGGCATGCGACCGACTCATCGGGACAGTTGCCTGAAGAGATGCGGCAAAAACTCATTCAGTTAACCGCGAGAGGCTAATGGATTCACACATCCAAATCTCGGTTCCATCGGAACAAAGTCAAAAGAGTTGGATCCACCCTGTCATTCAGGGACTGGCTCAAGAGGCAGGGGTGATTCAGTTCTATAACGAAGAGGATCCATTCACTGAGTGGCTCGGAAATTTTTATCCGACCCGGGTCGCATACAACGGGTTAGTATTTACAAACTCGGAAGCAGCTTTTCAGTCCCAAAAGTTTACTCACCAGCCAGAGCTGATGGCTCAATTCCAAACTCTGAGCGGCGAGCAGGCATTTTATAAGGCGCGGGAACTTTTTTCTTCGATCCGCCCCGACTGGTTCGAGGTAAGGGTTCAGGTCATGAAAGAGGTACTGACGGCAAAAATGGTTCAAAATCGCTCAATTGCCCGGTGGCTCGAAGCGACGGGTGATGCGTTTTTGGTGGAACACAACCCGGTGAAGGGAAGAGATGCATTTTGGAGCGATGATCACGATGGAACGGGGAAGAACATGCTCGGCATCTTATGGATGGAGCTCCGTTCGGAAATGAGGGATCGATCAAAATTTTAAGCTGAGCGTCGCATACGGGCCGTTCACTGAAAAGTTGCTTTGCACATGTTTCATGCTTCCTGTGGAGAGTGATCCTAACTCGACGGCGAGAATGTTTTCATTTGTTTCATAGCTGCTCAGGGCGTTGATGTAGACGGCTCCCATGTAGCCCGCTTCCATCGATAGCACCCAACAGTTGCAAAATTCATAATTATAATTCAGTCCGAGCTTGGCTTCAAAAGCGGGAACTACTTGTGAGACGCTTTTGCTCTCGATCTTTTCCCGGTTGGTGCTGATTCCCACTGCGGTGAGTGCTGCAGAGGAGCCGGTGAATTCATACTGAGCCGGCTGCAAGCTCCCGAAGAAAAGAGCTCCGGAGAATTCCCCTAGAAAGTGAAAATGGGGGTAAAGGGTATAGAAGTTTCCCAAGCCGAGGCGGGGTCCCATCCCAAGGTAGGTAGAGGTATTGTTCAGGGTAATGAGGGGAGGGGGAATGGGGTGTTGAAAAGTGGAGGAGATCTCTTCTTTGATCCTTACGCCGCTCACGCCGGTGAAGAGGCGCAGTTGGGCGCGGGGGCCCAACTTGAGGCTCGTTCCCACATCGAGGTTCGCTGCATCGTAATGAAAATCGACTCTTCCTTTCGCGACGGTGAGTTGGCCGACCCCTGTCGAGTCGTAGGTGGTATTTGCCGTGCCTGGACCTGTTTGTGAAAAGGGGGAGATCCACTGTTGGATAGGGGTTACCTGGACCGATTTCGAATCGGAAGTGCGGAGGCGGGTCCAGTTTAGCTGGGCATCGATCCCTGTGTTGGCGAAGAGATAGCCGATCCCCACAGTGAATGCTGGCTGGTAGGAGGGACGGAGAGTCTTGACGCTCCAGTTAGGGGTTATGAAAGGGAGGAAGTAGGTTTGGACTGCCCATCCGAGGTTATCTGCGCCCGGTTTTAAAAAAAGGAGCGATCCGCTCACCTGAAAACCAGAAGGAGTGTTGGGAACGAAAACATCGAAGCAGGCGGGACGCTCGGGGCAAGCGTCAGTGGCTGAAAAGAGGAGGGAGCTGATTGAGACGCAGATTGCAAGGATGAACAGTTTGAGGTGGCGCATCGAAAACTCCGAATTGAAAAGAAGAGTGTAAAATTTTTCCTATTTTCCCGATACAATTTTTCCTTGGGCAAAATAGAAAAGTGGTTTACCCTGGATCCTTAAGAGGAGATTTATGGCGATTATCGAACAGATCAATGAAGGGATTAAAGAAGCGATGAGGAGCCGAGACTCGTTGCGGCTTGGCGTGTTGCGGATGTTGAAATCAAAGATATTGGCCGTTGATGCGCGGGCGGCTCTTCCTGATGCCGAAGTGATCAAACTCTTCAAAACCTATTATGGAAATCTACAAGAAGCGCTTGAGCAGGCCCAAGGGGCCCATCGCGCTGACATTGCCGATCAGCTGAAAGGAGAACTTTTGATCATTCAAGAGTTTTTGCCCAAAGCTCTTTCTCCTGAAGAGACAAAAAAGCTGGTTGTACAGGCGATCCAAGAGTCGGGGGCCCGTTCGAAAAAGGAGCTCGGCTTGGTGATGAAAGGGGTGATGAAGTTGAATAGCACGGTCGATGGAAAGCTTGCAAAAGAGCTCGCGAGCCAGTTACTCCCTGATTAAGGTGTATAAATCGTTACCGGCCAGCCTTCAATCGAACGGCGTTGGATCCCTTGAAGTGCCTCTTTTAGCGATGGACTGAGAGAGGTGAGCCGCACGATTTTCCTCTCGTGTTTGATCCAGGGGTCGATTCCGCGGCATTTGAATTTGAGAAATCGATGTGCCTTTAGGGGATCGGCGGGGCGGACGTACTGAGAGGGGGTACGGATCATTTCCATTTGCTTCTGAATCGTCGGATCATTCGCAGCGGTCAATCGATCCCAAATCGCTGAATCGGTTCCAAAATGGAAATCGTCCCAGGTGATGAGTCCAAGTTCAACACTTCTCAAAATGGCGTTCGCCAGCCACTGAGAGGTCATGGAATTTTCTGCGCTTCCCCAGCAGTTTTCAGTCATAAAGAGGGAGAACCTACTCAATTTTAGAGCGAGATCTTGGTTTGATAATACCCACTTCCCCTCTTCAAACGAGAGATCCTCCACCAAATGGATCGCCTCTTCTTTGGTGAGGAAATTTTGAAAATAAGCTCCCTGGATATTGTAGTCGATCCGGTCGGCGCAGAGATTCGGAAGGGGCTGCTCGAGCATCAAAAAATCGGCCCGTTTCGGAGAGACCTGCTCAATCTGAAATCCATGCCGCTTCAAAATTTCTCCGATTCCGGAGCGCTCTAGATATTGATCGTGAATCGAGGTTTGGTAATCTTCTTCCTGATGGGCTTTTTGATAGACCCAATCGCCGACGTGGGAAAAAGCGGTGTGGGACAGGTCATGAAGGAGGCCCGCGATCTGTTCTTCAAGAGGGGCATTTTTCAATCTGAGAATGGCAAACACTCCTAAGGAATGATCGTGTCGGGTGTATTCTTCGGGGTGAGTTTTGGTATAATAGGCGATTCCATATTGGTGGATTTCTTTGAGTCGTTCTACCGCCGGAGAGTGGATGAGTTCGATCAAAATGGGCTCGTCGACTTCGATTGGGCCATAAAACGTATCGACGATTTCAGAAAAAAGGAGGGGAGCCGAGGCAATGAAAGCCAAGATCCAAAACATCGTTTAAATCCCTAGGTGTCAATTTTTCCAAAGAAGTTTATCTCTGAGTTGAATTTCAGTCGATCCCGATTTCGTTTGACTCCTTCTCCCTTTTTTTGTATGGGTTTAGGGATGATTTTTAGAAATCGGAAAGAAGCTGGTCAACAATTAGGAGCGGCTCTCATCGAATATGCTGAGCGCCCTGCTCATCTCGTCGTCGGGCTGGCTCGCGGGGGGATTATTGTGGCCCAGCAAGTGGCTCTCTCGTTAAAGCTGCCTTTGGAAGTGTTGGTGGCCCGCAAGATTGGAGCGCCGTTCCAACCAGAGTTTGCAATCGGGGCGATCGCTGGCGATGTGATTCTCTTAGACCCAGATACGGTCAAAAGGGTGGGAGTTGCTGAAAAAGATCTGGCCGCTATCATCGAGCGAGAAAAAAAGGAATGGCTCCGGAGGGAAAAACTCTACCGGAACGGAAGAGAGAAGGTTCCCTTTCACAATCGAACCATCTTGTTGATCGATGATGGAATTGCAACGGGGCTGACAGTGAGGGCGAGCGTTCAATATTTAAAAAAATGCGGGGTGAAATCGATTGTCCTCGCTGTTCCTGTAGCTTCTCCAGAATCGCTCGGCGAGATGAGAAAAGAGGTGGATCGTCTCGTCTGTTTGTTCACACCCGACTCTTTCATGAGCGTCGGCCAGTTTTATCGAGAATTCGAACAGGTTACAGATGAGGAAGTATGCAGCGCGTTGAAATCCCCATAGAGAGAGGGGTCTTAAAGGGAAATCTTTCTCTTCCTCAGGGAGGCAAAGGGATCATAGTATTTGCCCATGGAAGCGGAAGCTCTCGTCTTTCTCCGCGCAATCTAAAAGTGGCTGCTCTCTTCCAAGCACAAAATTGGGGAACGCTCCTTTTCGATCTACTTACTGAGGAGGAGGAGCGAAATGAGGTGGGGGGTGAGTACCGGTTCAATATTGAGCTATTGACCCAACGGCTTGTGAAGGCAATCCTGTGGCTTGCAAAGGAAAAACCTGAATGGCCGGTGGGAGTTTTTGGGGCGAGCACTGGGGCGGCTGCTGCATTGAAGGCATCGCTTGAAACGCCCCTTTTTGCGATTGTCTCCCGAGGGGGAAGGCCCGATCTTGCGATCGATGCCCTTGCCCGGGTGGCTACCCCCACCCTTTTGATCGTCGGAGGAGAGGATCTTCCAGTGATCAAGATGAATGAAGAGGCCCTTTCTAAAATGAGTCCCCGGATGAAGGGGGCTGTCCGTTTGTCGATCGTTGAGGGGGCAACCCACTTATTTGAAGAGACGGGAAAGTTAGAAGAGGTGGCTCGTCTCGCGGCCGATTGGTTTTCTCATCATCTACCGAGCTCTAGAGAGAAACTTTTAACGATTTTGAGAAACCGGCAAACTCCGATCGCCTCTTTCCGCGAAGCTGCGCTTGGTCTGACGCGGGAGATTGCGAGGGGCATTCAGGCGGGCGCCGATCCCATGATAGTCCTTATTTTGCGCTCAGGGGTAGCGATGTTTTCCCCATTTCTCGAGTTTTTTCCGAACGCCTCGATTGGATTTTTTGGGATGTTTCGCGAGGAAAAAACATTGGAGCCTCATCTTTACTATAAAAAACTTCCCCCTTGCGATCGAGAGAAAACGATTCTCATTTTGGATCCAATGTTAGCGACGGGAGGGAGCGCTAAGCTGGCCGTTCGCCATTTGATCGAGGCGGGGGCGAAGGAGAATCAGATTCAACTCATTTCAATCATCGCTTCAAAGCCTGGAGTGGCGGCTCTCAAGAGGGCCTACCCTGCGGTATCGGTTCACATGGGGGCTTTGGATGATGCTTTGGATTCGAACGGGTTCATTGTTCCAGGATTGGGCGATTTCGGCGATCGGTTTTTTGGAACGATCGGTCCGTGATTTACCGAATAATCCTTGTCATAATCGCCCCTTGATTGGTTATAATACTCTCTATTGTTTTGGAGGATTGTGGAAGGGTTGGGCGATCATAGGAAAGATGGGGTGAAGTTGGAGATCTCGTTCCCCAAGAGCAGCGAGGATCATCGGCTTCAATTGGTTGAGATCAATGGGGCTGTTTTTGCCATTCTCTATGCTCCTTTAGAGTCCGTGGGGCCGATCCGCCTTAACTGTGAAAAGTGGAGTCTTGTCATCATGGCTCCTTTGAAGAGCGAGTCGAATATTTTGGTTTCGGCGACGAATGTGATTTGTTTGAGTGAAATTGTTTCGGCGAAGGGGAATGTGAATGTCCATGCGTCCCATCTTCTCGTCAAATTCGCCGATCTATTTAGGCCTCGAGAGAGGGTGTCTGAGATGGGGGAGCGGGGGGAATATGAGTTGAACGATGACCCGGGGTTTCTCATCTATATCTATCGATTGTTTGAGGGGATTGTTCAGAAAGTGAGCGACCCAAACCCCCAAACTCTTGCTCACGGGCAGCAGCAATTCCTCTCCGCACTCTGCGCAATTGCCGATAAAATCGAGAAGAAAGAGGGAGGCCTAGATCTGCGGCAAGTTCTTCAGATTTGGGGCATTCCGATCATCCAATCATCTGAGGAAAGGTGATCGTTTTTCAGACAGGTTTGGCGTTGATCTCGACGGTTGGATACTTTTCGGAATATGATTCTCCCAAGACGCCGTAGTAAGCGACCTCCCGTTTTTCAAAATCGACAATATAGCTTACGACACCTGCTTCCCATGCAGCTTTTAAGAACTCGGGGAAGGTGGTGAGTCCTGATTGATCGGCCTTTAGGGCTTTGATGAGGGGATTCCGGTCGAAATTAGGGATGTCGACAGTCCCGGTGACTAACGGCGATCCCTGGTTTACAACAGCACCCCGATCGGTGAGGTAGATACTTTGACAGGAAGGGAGATTCCAAATGTTTTGGGTGACGCCAGCTTTCCTTAAAGTTTCGGCAAGATAGGGGAAGCCCCCAACTTTTTTACGAATCTTCATTGCCGACTGTTGGGCTTCGATAAGGTTGTCAATGGCCTCGCTCATTCTGTTTTTTTCTCGAGTCTAACAAGTTGAGTTACCCCGCTGGGGCCCCTATGATCAAAGAAGTGGCCCACTAAAGGGATGGCGTCCGGGCTAGCAGTGCTACATGGTCAGCGTATGCCGTGAAATAAAACACTTCATCGAGCTGCTCTATAGAGGTGTTAATGAAAATCGCAGCGAGAGTTTTAAGATTGACCCATTTTAGCTCTGGACGACGTAGACCTGCAATCGCATGATAAAGATTGAATCCATCGATGAGGGCTATAGTTCTATGAAGTGACACGAGAACCCCAGAAAAAACAGACCACGGGTTTATGGCCCGTGGCTTTCTCATGCGGTCCTCAAAGGATGCTCATGAGGGACGATAGATTCATCGTACTCGATTATAGAATTTTTTGCAAAGAGCGACTTTTTAGAGATTTTGCAGCAGTTGTTGCAAAATGGGAACGTTCTGCAAGTTCTGAAGTGGTCAAAAAATGAAAGTTTTTGAGTGCGCTTGTTCAGAACTCGAGGCTACTATGTCTAAGTTTTTGGTTGTAAGTTGAGTAAGAGTCTAAAAATGGTTGGGTGTGGAGAGACGCATTCAGAACTTTTAATTGGAACAAAATTAGTGTTCATATATTTCCTGCTATAGCAGACAAGCGGGAGTAGGGATGAGCGGGTATTATACAATTATCGTAAAGTTCAAAACGACACAAGGCAAAAGGGAAAATTTTAAAGCGTTTTTACAATCGATTGTGCCGATTGCTTTAAAGAGCCAAGGGTGTATTAGGCATGATCTGCATGAGTCTCTTGATGATGATGTAGAATTTCTGTTTTATGAAAATTGGGCCAATAAAGAGGCCCATGAAAAGCATGTTCTAAAACAAGAAGTGCAAAAATGGCGGGTGCAACTGGCTGATTTTTTAGCACAACCATACGAGGTTTCATTTTGGGAGACTCTGTAAGAAGACAGCTATGAGATCAAATTTTTTGAGGAATGTGTTCAAAATGAGGGTAGCTCAATGGTTAAAGAAAAGAGGCGTAGGTCCTTTCAATGAAGAAAAATGACAAGACCTCGGTTTTCCGAGCCAAGATAATGAGAAGCTTAGCTTGAAAATGAAGTCCCATCTTTTACTTTGCTCTTGTTGAAGGCAAATCGCCAAAGTGATAGCATCTTCTCCATTTAATCGAGGAGGGGTTATGAGATTACATGATAAACTGATGTCGATACCTGCTGAGCAGGTAGTAACCGAATTAGATCATATGCTTGAGCGTGCTCGTGTGAGCATATCCTGGTGGGGAGAACGTTTGGTTACTGTCGATGGCTACGAAGAGACAGTAACAATCAATGAGTTAGCAAAGAAGTTCCTCAGTGGTGATCCTCTTGAAGCAGATGCTCCAAGCCTAAAAGATAGGATGAATTACTACAACCTTTGGACTAGAGTTCAGGGATTGTATACTCAGAGTGATGAAAAACTGAAAAAAATGTGCGCTTATAGAATTTTAGTTCCTCTCTCTGAATTTAGACCTTGGTGTCGAGCTTGTGCGGGCGATCCAATGGCACGAATTGGCGAATGGGATGGATCTGGAAAAGATGATATTTTCGAGTTTAGTCCAGAGGAGTTTAAGAATCTTTGGCCTCAATCAAAACCACACAGTAGATCCTGGAGTTCAAGAGCCGAACATTGGTTTGCAACTAAAGAAATGGTTGAGTCTGCCCTACAAAAGCAGATCCAAAA
>CAZIML010000077.1:0-8762 GCA_964540255.1 uncultured bacterium | reverse complement strand
CAGTTTATGAACCACCCACTCATAGATCCCGCGCCAATAAGGGGTTTGATTCACCGCCTCCAACTCAGCGGTCACTTCAGGAGGGATTTGAGTGATCTTTTCGTCGGTCAGTTCATACTTTTCGACAATCTTTTGAAACTCTTCGAACACAGGGGGCAAATCATACATCAGCTCTGCCTGAAGCGGAGTGAGAAGAAATGTTTGCTCCGAGAGCCCCTCTTTTCGGAGGGGAAGTTCCTCCAGCGAGTTGAGAAAATAGAGGAGGGCGCAAAGAAAAAGAATGAAGCTAGTCAGATGATTTTTGTACCGGTAGGGCTCCGGTTCTTCGGGAAGCTCCCTCTCTTCAGTGAATTCTTCGGGCTCAGGTTCTGGAATCGGGGCGTCAAATTTTGGGTTAGCTGGGTGCCTCTGGAATTCTTCAAAATCGGCTGCCGCCGCTGGGATTTTATCCTCATCGTGGATCCAAATTTGGTAGGAGATATGATTTGTCGCTGCATCGTAGGCCACTTCGCATTTGCTTCCAATCCCTACGCTCGTCAGATAGTTGACAAAACGGCTCGCCTCATTTTCATGACCTAACGTTCCAATCAGCCGCATTTTTTGATCTTCTCTATTATGGCCGATGTTGCAAGGCTGGGAATCCGATCGACCAGATGAAGACGCCCTCCATGAGTTTGAACCACTTCTGCCTCGATGCACTGAGCCCCATATTCAGCCCCATTCACATGAACATCTGGCTTAATTTTACTTAAAATCGAGCGGGGATCAGTCTCCTCAAACCAGGTGACATAGTCCACAAATTCTAGAGCGGCGATCATCTCAAGGCGATAGGAAAGGGGGATGATGGGGCGCTCTTTGCTTTTATATTGCCGGATCGATTCATCCGAATTGAGGGCAACGAGGAGCCGGTCAGCCTGTTTGGAGGCTTGGTGAATGATGAAAAGGTGGCCCGCATGCATCAAATCAAACGAACCGTTGAGGGTCGCGATCGTCAGATTTTTCGCCCGAAGCTCATCGATCTTTTTCTCTAGATCAGCGGGCTCGACGAGCTTTTTTTGGAGCCACTCGGGTCTCATGTTTTACCTTTGGAAAAGCAATTTTAAACACTTCGTCGTAATGTTCGACAAAGTGGATCTCCAACCCTTTTTTCAAGTAGTCGGGGAGCTCATCATAGTCGCGCAAGTTTTCTTTCGGGAAAATGAGAGTGTCGAGCTGCGATCTTCGGGCGGCGATTAATTTTTCTTTCAACCCTCCGATCGGCAAGACCCTTCCAGTCAAAGTCAATTCCCCTGTCATCCCGAGATTCTCTCTCACTGGGATATTGAGGAGAAGCGAGAGGAGAGTCGTCGCCATCGTAATTCCCGCTGAAGGGCCATCTTTCGGGGTCGCTCCCTCGGGGATGTGGACGTGGATTTGCGATTTTTCAAAAAAAGGAACATCCCCTGCATATCGCTTCGTATTGCTCTGTACATAGGTCCAAGCAATTTGGGCCGATTCCTTCATCACATCGCCCGCCTGGCCTGTCAATTTCATTTCGGTTTTATCTGACGGATAGCGGACCGCCTCGACATAAAGAGTGGCTCCTCCCATCGCAGTCCAAGCGAGGCCCGTCGTCACTCCCACAGGCGTTCTCTCATAATAGCGATCGCTCGTGAAAATCGGCTTACCTAAATAAGTCGAGAGAGTTTTCTCCGTGATGAGCGCCTTGCCGCTCTTTCCTCTCGCGAGTTTGACTGCCACCTTGCGCATGATCTTTTTGATCATATTTTCAAGGGTTCTAACTCCAGCTTCTCTCGCGTAGCCATTGATAATTTGGGCCAAAGCACCATTTGTGAAATTGATATCGCCCGCTTTCAGCCCCATATTTTTTCGGTTGCGGGGAACCAGATATTTTTTCGCGATCTCAATTTTCTCCGCCTGGATATAACCCGACAAACGGAGCATCTCCATCCGGTCTTTCAATGGCTCGGGGATCGTATCCAACACGTTGGCAGTGACAATGAATAAAATATTCGAAAGATCGCACCGCACATCCAAGTAGTGATCCAAAAACTCTTTATTTTGCTCAGGATCGAGCACTTCGAGCAAAGCGGACGCCGGATCTCCATGGTAGCTCGCCCCCATTTTATCCACTTCGTCGAGCATGATCACTGGATTCATCGTCTGGCAATATTTGAGCGCCTGGATCATTTTGCCCGGCATCGCCCCAATATAGGTCCGCCTGTGCCCCTTGATCTCCGCCTCATCTCTCATTCCCCCGACCGAAAAGCGGTAGAACTTTCGGTTCAAAGCCCTTGCGACACTCTTGCCGATGCTCGTCTTACCCACGCCTGGAGGGCCCACGAGGCAGATGATGCTCCCCTTCACTCCACCAGTCAGTTTCCCAACCCCGATGAATTCAAGGATCCGCTCTTTGATATCTTTCAATCCGTAATGATCCTGCTCGAGGATTTTTTCGGCCTTCTTGATGTCGTGGGTCTCTTTACTATTGTGCCCCCAGGGAACGATCGTGAGCCAGTCGATGTAATTGCGGACGACCCCATATTCAGCCGACTGGACCTCTAAAGTGCTCAGCTTATCGAGCTCTTCCCGGATCACCTTCATCGCCTCTTCGGGGATCTGCCTTGATTTGAGCCGCTCTTCGAACTTTTCGATCTCCATCGTCTTGTCATCTTTTTCCATCCCCAGCTCTTTTTTAATCGCTTTGAGCTGTTCTCGGAGGAAAAATTCCCGCTGGGTCTTAGAGATCGTCGCTTCGATCCGTTGGTTGATCGTACTTTGGAGCTTGCTGATATCGAGCTCTTTTTTCAAAAGCATCAGCGCTTTGTCGATCCGTTTCTCGATCTCAAACGTCTCGAGCACATCTTGCAATTCTTCCCGCGTCGCTGTGGTTAAAGCGACGGCAAAGTCAGCCAATCTTCCGGGCTCGGTAAAATCAGAGTGGCCCAAGAAGATTTGGAGCTCTTCTTTAAACAATGGATTGAGCTTTAAAAGCTCTTTGATCGTCGTGATGATGCTGATCGAATAGGCCTTCAGCTCTCTTGACAAGTGAGCGAGCGGCGTGTCGTCGTGATATTTCACCTGAGCGAGGAGATGTTTGCTCTTCATCGGCTTTTCGATCACAACCCGCTTTTCCATATTGAGAACGACCTGCGCTCCCCCCTGCTCCATTGGGATGATCCGCAGAATGCGGGCGACGACCCCCACCTGGAACAGATCGGGAAAACCGATCTTGTAGATATTCACGTCCTCTTTATGAGTTAAAAACAGGCCGACGCACTTGTGCTCCGTTTTGGAGACGATTTTCAGCACCTCGTAATAGGCGCCCGGCTCGATCACAATCGGAGCCGCCATTCCGGGGAAGAAGGGGCGGCGATTCAGGGGCATCACATACAGCTGATCGGGGAACGGGAGAGTGGGGATCAGGGCCGACTCTTTTTTCTTAGGGGCCTCGATCTCTTCTTCTTCCTCAATGATTGGCTCTTGCGGAACCAACGGCTCATCATCTGGCATCAAATCGTCGCTCACTTATGACCTCATAAAAGGATTCCAGCTTACCATCCCCATTAAAAACTGGCAACCCAAGGTTTAACCGTAGACCTTCGCAAGACGGGCAAATGCAAGGGCCGAAAGGAAGAGGCCGAAGTCTCTCAGAGCGATATCATAAAAGCCCCCCAAATGGATTAAATTGGCGATGATCCATGCCAGCCAAAGAGCGACGATGTATGAAAAAATCTTCGGCCTAAATAAAACCCCGAGACCTGCCCCGATTTCGACCACCCCTGCGAGGAGCATCAATTTGGGGCCCCACACTCCAAATTCCATGAGCAGATACTTGTTCCAATCGACGAGCAGATGAAAAAATTTGTCGAGACCCGCGATGATCGGAATCAGCACAAAAGCAGTTTTTAATAAGAGATAGGCCTGGTGAGCAGGCCCCCGTGAAACTTGTTCCAAAGAAAACTCCTGGTTCAATATTTCTTTTTAAGGCGCGAGAATTCATTGGTCAAGTACAATATAGCCCATGTTGATTTTGATCCTTGAAACTAGCTCCGAAAAAGGGTGTCTTATCATCGCCGAAAACGAGACTCCTATCGACTTTCTCTCCCTCGCCGGAGGACCCAACCTCTCCAAAACGCTCGCTCTTGATGTAAAAAACCTCTTAAATGGGCGAAAACCCGACCTCATTGCGGTGGGACACGGTCCCGGCTCCTACACAGGGATTCGGGTAGGGGCGGCTCTCGCCAAGGGACTCGCTTACGGTTGGAAAGTTCCCCTCGTCGGCTTTTGCAGCCTAGAAGCCTTTGGGGCCAAGCCCCTCCTCGTCGACGCCCGAGGGGGCGGCTTTTACGCCCTTTTTGAGAAGACCCCCCAAATCATCCAACCGACCGACCCGATCCTTCAAAATCTCCCTTACATCGCCTCGCCCCACCCCGATTTGATCCAAAAAAGGCTCTCAACCTCGGCGATTTGGGAAGAAAGTAATCCCAATCCTAAGTACTTGGCCCAACTCATTTTTCGTCGCTTTCTCGAGGAGGGAACACCCCCTTTAAAGCTCGAATATCTCTCCTCTCCTTGAACAAAACCTATCCAATGCTCTAAAATGGAATCTTTTAAACCATCAATGACGAGGTAATTCGAAAATGCCCAGTGTAAAGGTACGCATCGGCGAGCCAATTGACAAAGCTCTCCGCGCTCTCAAGAAGAAGTTAGATAAAGAAGGCATCATGAAAGCGGCAAAAGCCCATCGGTTCTACGATAAACCTTCTGTCAAAAGCAGACTCAAATCCAAAGCGGCAACCAAGCGTACTAAGACAGCACTCCGTAGAGGCTACTAGTGTCCAAGGATTATTACGCCACACTCGGTGTGGCGCGCGAAGCCACCCCCGAAGAGATCAAGAAAGCCTATCGCAAAAAAGCGTTAGAGTTTCACCCTGACCGCAATCCAAACAATCCGAAAGCGGAAGCCCAGTTCAAGCTAGTTTCTGAAGCTTACGAAGTGTTGAGCGACGAAAACCGGCGGCGCATGTACGATCAGTATGGCGAAGCGGGACTCAATGCGGGCGGAATGGGAGGCGGGGGCGCTGGCGGCTTCCCTGGCGGTTTCTCTTCGATGGAAGAGGCCCTTCGCACCTTTATGGGAGCCTTTGGCGGCGGCGGAGGAGGCCGAGGCGAATCGATGTTTGATTCGTTTTTTGGCGGAGGCCAAGAAGAAGAGAGTGGAGCCCGGAGAGGAACGAGCAAAAAAGCGACCGTTCGGATCACCTTCGAAGAAGCGGCCCGCGGCACTGAAAAAGAACTTGCGATCGCCAATTATGCAAGCTGCGAAGCGTGTCACGGTTCAGGAGCCAAGTCGCGCGCAGGGATCAAGAATTGCACTACCTGCCAAGGAAAAGGGCAAGTTTATCAAAGCCGCGGCTTTTTCAGCATGTCCTCCACCTGTCCTCATTGCGGCGGCGCAGGTCAGATCATCACCGACCCATGCAAAACTTGCGGCGGAGCTGGACGAACGAAAGAGAAGCAGCGGATCAAGGTGCGCATCCCTGCTGGCGTTGACAATGGAATGCGCCTCAAGATGAGCGGCTACGGCGACGCAGGCGAAGCGGGAGGCCCTCCCGGCGACCTCTTTGTCTACATTGAAGTAGAACCGCACGATGCCTTTACCCGCGAAGGGGATGATGTTTATCTAGAGCTTCCCATCACCTTTCCGGAAGCAGCTCTTGGCACGAAGAAAGAGGTCCCCACCCCTCTCGGCGAGCAAGCCCGCATTCAGATCCCAGAAGGGACCCAGAACGGAAAACTCTTTCGAGTCGGCGGCAAAGGGTTCCCCAACGTGCACGGCCAGGGACATGGAGATCTTCTCGTCCGAGTGACAGTTGAGACCCCCGTCAAACTCAGTGAAAAGCAAAAGGAGCTCCTCCGCTCGTTTGAGCAGCTCGAGACTCCAGCCAATCACCCGAAAAAGCGAACCTTCCTGGAAAAGCTCAAGGTTTTTTTTTCAGAATAATTGACCGGCTCGTCCCGTCCAAATTCTCAAAAAATATCGGTAGCCATAGACCTTCACTGAATGAACCGGTGGATCGTTAAATCCTCCACTTGGTTCATTTCCCCGTGCCTTTTCCCCCAGTCTTCTTTAGGCCACCATTTTTTGAGGCGCGGCAATTTTTGAGTCATGAGAAACTCTTCGTCGCGAAGTGTGTAGTGATGGATCCTCAATCGATTGACCAAGACAGTAGGAGACAAACACCCCTCGAACCGAACTCCATTCGTGTCGACCTGGTAAAACCCCTCTTTGTAGGTCATTGAATGGGCATTTTCACAACATAAAACCCGTTCCGGCCTCACGATGCTTTTCACATGCAAATTTGTCGGCTGATCGACCGGCGCTCTGAAGTTCAGCGAACGCAAAAGGGCACCGGACCTTACTTTTTTCACCCCCGAAGTTCCAAATAGCTGCCAGTTGACCGCCACCCCTCCAAAAGCTTCAAATGGGGATAGCGCATCCAATAGAATTGCATCGGGTGCGAAGAGAAATTCATCTACATCGAGAATCGCCAGCCACTTCGTTTTGCCCGCCGCCCAATGGAGAGCCCTCTCGTAGGCGAGACATTGGAGCTCTGTCCACTCATACACATCCGAATAGGCGATCGGCCATGAAACCAAATGAACTCTCCCGCAAGAGATATACGGCTCGAGCACCTTTCTTGGAGAGTCGCTGCTCAAATGATCGAAAAGATAAAAAAATTGAACCCCTATCCCGATATGAAAATCGAGCCACTCTTTGAGGAAGCGGGCTTCATTCTGAAAAATGGCAGTGATCGCAAGATCCATGCCCCCATTATTTCGCAAAACACTAAAATCAAACAATATAAAATTTTAGTTGAATTAATTTAACATAAATAATTATAATACTCGCATGAAACAATTACTTTCATTAACTAGTTCCTCCTCTCTCGGCAACTATAGCCGCTCATTTATTATGCGGGTGCTCCGCCCCGCATTCATTTAATCAAACATATTTATATTTATTTTAACTAAATTTTAACAATAAAAACTAAAAAAGGAATTTTTATGTCTACGCATTTACAGTCAGTGGAATTATCCACATATAAACCAACGGAAAGCACGCCGTTGGTCGCACAACAGCCAAAACAGGGCTGTTGCACATTAAAAGTGAAGTTACTCGCGGGCGCTCTGCTTCTAGGCGGCGGCTTGGTTGCAGTGTTGGCTCTTCTCGCAAATAGTTCATGCGGAGCCGGCGAGAAATATGTCGCCAGCCCAGACGATCCGCACGCTTGTTTTTGTGCACTTGTAAACTCAACCCTTGGACCTTGTTCCTATGATGTTCCTAGTGGAGCGAGACCATAACCTATTCACAGGGGAGCCTCAGGAGGAGGCTCTCTTTATCCAAGCGACTTTTTTGCTTTGTCTAAATCTTGGTTCAATTTCTCGATTGTATCGTGATCGCCCGGATATTTTTTGAACGTGGCATAATCTTTTGCAATCTGTTCATTTTGCTTTTGCAACTCTTTGCGCATGAGTTCCCGCGCCGCCTCATTCAATACCTGTAATGATTTATCCATCACATCTTTGAATTCAGCTTTCTGATTCGAGTTGCTCGACTTTGTATATTGATCAAGAGCCTTCTTAAATAAATCGGCCCCTTGCTGATATTCTCGCTCATACATTTTTTGCTCGCGCGGATTGAGCGGCCCTACCCCTGAACTGTCTGACATAGGTTTCTCCCTTTTCTCCTCTCTTGCCAAAAATGGTTGAAAAGGTAAACAATTTCTAAGAAAAGGAACTCGCATGCGCTTTCTTTCTCTTCTTCTCATCCTCCCCTTTCTATTGATGGCCCAATCGGCAGAACAAATCGAACTTCAACTCCAAGATGCTGAAGCTCAATATCAGAAAGCCAAGAAGATGTTCAACCCTTGGTATACGGGTCCCCTCATCACTCCGAGCGCGAGTATGATGCCCCCTGCGAACGGAAACACTCAGCCCTACATCTACGTAATCGACAACTACGCTGCATTTGACAGCGAGAGAAAATCGATCCCCCGCCCAGAAAACCTGATTCAGCTCAAAGGATTCGACCTCATTCAAACTGGGATTACCGACACGGTCGACCTGGTGGTCAGCGCTTTTGGGCAAGAAAACTGGGTAGGAGAATCGAGCCGCGGCGGATTTGGCGATATGGGAGCAACGATTGGCTTTTGCGTCCAAAAACAGAGCCGCTACGTTCCGGGGATTAAATTTACAATTGGGGAAACGTTCCCTACTGGTTCCTATAAAAACTTAAGCAAAAACGGCCTTGGGCTCGATGGAATTGGAGCTGGAGCCTACTCGACCCAGTTTGGAATCGCGTTTGGGAAAATCTTATTCTGGACCACTGCCCATCCGATGAATTTCCGTCTCTATCTTGGCTATGAGCTTTCCACCGTTGTGAGCGTCAAAGGATTCAACAGCTACGGCGGCGGGTTTGGGTGCAAAGGGCGAGTCAAACCCGGCAACAACTTCTCCGCAGACTTCGGGGCCGAGTTGAGCCTTTCGCAAAGGTGGGTTCTTGCCTGCGACGTCGTTTATACAGCCACGAACAAAACCCATTTTCATGGCAATCCAGGAACACTGGCCGGCGGGGTTGCATCTGCTGTGGGAAGTCCCTACAACGATAACCTGAGCCTCGCTCCTGCCCTCGAGTACAATTGGAACGAGAACCTCGGAGTCATCGGAGGCGCATGGTTTTCAGTCTATGGGCGAAG
>CAZIML010000076.1:3474-8863 GCA_964540255.1 uncultured bacterium | reverse complement strand
GAGCGCGAATCTATCTTTGTTTCTGCCATTCGATCCTTCACTCGAATATTTTTTGCCGTTTGCGGCTTTTTCCTCGCATTCATCCTCGTCTCCGTCCTCTATAGCTCGCTCTCAGATGCCTCCAGCTCTCCGACCGAAGCTAAGACCAATCCCAAATATCTTCCAGATGCGCACGGAAATAGAGAAACTTCTCTCACTTGCCCGGTGATCCTACAACTCAATATCCACGGAGTGATCGGCGATCCGAAAAGCCTCGACTCCCAATCGATTGAAAACGTTCTCCTCGATTCGAGAACCGGAACATATAAAGACAACCGCGTAAAAGGGATTCTCCTCCACATGAACACTCCAGGAGGAACGGTCGTCGATTCAGACAATATCTACCGGATGCTCAAACAATACAAAGAGAGATACAAGGTTCCTGTTTTCGCCTACGTCGATGGCCTCTGCGCTTCTGGAGGAATGTACATTGCGTCGGCAGCAGATCAAGTTTACGCAGGTCCCGCCAGCATTGTCGGATCGGTCGGCGTAATCATCGGCCCCTTTTTCAACCTCTCTGAAACCCTCGCCAAGCTTGGGATTGTTTCAAAAACGATCTCCCAGGGACTTGATAAGGACATGATGAGTCCATTTCGCCCATGGAAAACGGATGAAGATAGCTCCCTTCAGGCGGTCACCTCCTATTTTTATCACCATTTTGTCGATATCGTTACTGCGGCCCGCCCACGTCTCGATAAAAATAAGTTAATCAATGAATATGGAGCTAAAGTTTTCGACCCAGTCATGGCTCAAGCTTATGGCTACATCGATGTTGCCAATTCAAGCCGCGATGAAACTCTCTTGGCCCTCCTGAATGCAGCCCAAGTAGATCCAAACAAAACCTACCAAGTGATCGCGCTCGAGCCAAAGAGCGAGTGGCTCTCATCTCTCGTCAGCGGGCAGTCGGCCCTTTTGACAGGAAAAATCGTCCACTCAATCGATACGGGCGCTCCCCAAATCAAAGATCAAATCGCCTACCTTTATCAACCGATGGAAAATTAGGATGAAAAAACTCCCTCCATTCTCCGAAGAGGCCCGGAAATTCAAGCTAGGGATCTATGAACATTTTAAAGGCCTTCGATACCGAGCGCTCCATATCGCCCGCCACAGCGAGACCCTTGAAGAGTTAGTGGTCTATCAACAAATGTATGGGACAGGGGACGTTTGGGTCCGTCCTCTTCCGATGTTTTTGGAGAGTGTCAACGGAGTCCCTCGATTCCGCCACATTGAATGAAAAAAATCTACGTCATCGATGCTGTCAACTACCTTTTCCGTTCCTACTATGCGATCGGCCCTATGCTCAATCAGCAAGGGCAATCGACGAGCGCCCTTTTCGGTTTCATCCGAACTGTTCAAAAATTGATCCGAGACTTTGCACCAGAACACCTCGTCTGCGTATTCGACGGACCCGATAATAAAAAAGGGAGAAGGGCCGTATATGCCGACTATAAGATGCACCGAAAAGGGGCTCCCGAAGATCTTTTTCCTCAGTTTGAGTGGGCCTACGACTATTGCCAAATGGCTGGCATCCCCGTTCTTTGCATCGACGGAGTCGAAGCGGACGACACAATGGCCACAATCGCTCTTTGGGCTGAAAAAAAAGGAGCCAACGCCTATCTTTGCTCGAGCGACAAAGATTTGATGCAGCTCGTGAATAACCACATATATTTGATCCATCTCCATAAAGAAAACCTCCTCATCAACGCAGCGAAAGTCGTAGAGCAATTTGGAGTGCGGCCCGACCAAATGCTCGATCTTCTCGCCATCATGGGCGATGCTTCGGACAACATTCCCGGATTAGAAGGGTTTGGACCCAAAACAGCCGCCTCTCTCCTCCAAGAGTTTGGAACCCTCGATGCCATTCTCGCCCACCCTGAAAAAGTGAAAGGGGAAAAAAAGCAGCACATTTTGAGAACTCAGCAAAAAGAAGCCTTGATGAGTCGAGAATTGGCGACCCTCAACACTCAAGTCGATATTCCCAAAGAGGAGGACTTCTATCGGCTTCGGGAGATCGATAAACCAAAGCTTCTCGAATTTTTCCAATCGATGAAGTTCAATTCCCTGATCAAGGATCTCGATGCAGCGCGCCCTTTGCCAAAACAAGAAAGCGAAGCTGTCGAAGAGGAATGTAAAGCCGCTTTACATTGCGAATATGTTTTAGTCGATGACGAGGCGTCGCTCAAAAAACTCTTAGAGGAGCTTCTCAAGGAAAAAGAAATTGGGATCGATACAGAAACGACCAATATTCATCCCTTGCTCGCTCACCTTGTCGGGGTTGGCCTCAGCACAAAGCCAGGTCATGCATGGTATATCCCATGCAACGGAGAGCTCGGCAAGCAAAAAGTTCTCGAAGCGCTCCGCCATTTTTTTTCTCAATCAAAGGCCTCCTTCTACGGGCATAATTTCAAATATGACTATCACATTCTGAAGGGAATTAAGATTGAAGTTCAAAACATCGGCTTCGACACCCTTCTCGCCTCCTATCTCCTCAATCCAGAGACGAGGAAACACAATCTCGATGATCTCACATTGGACAAATTCGAGAAGGTCAAGATTCCGATTGAGAGTCTGATCGGCAAGGGGAAAAATGAGATCTCGATGAGGGATGTTCCGATAGAAAAAGTGAAAGACTACTGTTGCGAAGACATCGATTACACATCGCGGCTCAAAGAGCTGTATGAAAAAGAATTAAAGAAGAAGAAACTCGACCAGCTCCTACACGAGATTGAGCTTCCTCTTCTTCCGATTTTAGCCGAAATGGAGAGAACGGGGATCTATCTCGATGTAGGGAGATTGAGGGAAGAAGGGGTCTCTGTCCTCCGGGAAATCGAAAGGATCAAGGGGAAGATTTTCGAACAGGCGGGTGTTGAATTCAACCTCAATTCTCCAAAGCAAATGAGCGAAGTGCTCTATCAAAAGCTCTCAATTCCTTCGAAAACCACCTCAACAAGCGCGGATGTGCTGGAAGAGATCGATCATCCGATCGCCCAATCGATCTTGGAATACCGAACCCTTGAGAAATTGCGCTCCACCTATATCGAATCGCTCCCCGACGCGGTGAATCCAATCACTGGACGGATCCATTGCACATTTAACCAGTCGGTAGCGGCGACTGGACGTCTCTCATGCCAAGATCCCAACCTTCAAAACATCCCTCTTCACTCGGAAATCCGCTCCTGCTTTATGCCAGAAAAGAGTGGTTGGAGCTTTTTGGGAGCTGACTATTCTCAAATCGAACTCAGACTTCTCGCCCACTTCAGCGAAGACCAAGAATTAATCCATGCCTTCAACACTGGGAGAGACATTCACGTTCATACCGCCTCGCTCGTCTTTGGAGTCAAAGAGAATGAGGTGACCCCTCAGATGCGCTCCTCTGCCAAAACGGTCAATTTTGGGATTGTTTATGGGCAAACCCCTTATGGTCTTTCAAGACAGCTTGGAATCTCGGTCAAAGATGCCTCCGATTTCATCAAAAAATACTTTGAAAGATACCCCAAAGTTCTCGACTACCTCGAATTTTCCAAAGAGGAAGTGAGAAAAAAAGGAGTCTCCCGCACTCTCACGGGAAGAGAAAGACCCATCCCAGAAATTAGGAACCAAAACCCCTCGATCCGTGCCGCCGCCGAAAGGCTTGCGATCAACACCCCCCTTCAAGGAACCGCCGCCGACCTGATCAAACTCGCAATGATCCAGATCGACCAAAAGATCAAAGAAGAGCAGCTCGTTGGAAAAATGATCCTTCAGATCCACGACGAATTAATTTTTGAAATCCCCGACCTAGAAGTTCTTTCCTTTCAAAAGCTCGTCAAAGAAAAAATGGAGGGAGTGATGAAACTCAACGTACCGATTGAAGTCCACATAGCCATTGGCAAAAATTGGGCCCAATGTTAAAATTAAAGAAAATTGCTATCACAGGTGGCGTAGCGAGCGGGAAGAGTACCGTTTGCAAGTTCTTTAAAGAACTTGGAGCCTATGTGGTCAACGCCGATGCGATTGTCCACCAGCTTCTGCAAGCCGATACCGATCTAGGTCAGCAAATCATCCATCAACTCGGCCCTCAAATCGTAAAAAATGGAGAGATTAGCCGTAAGGAGCTTGCTGATACAGCGTTTAAGGATCGAGAGAAGCTGCAAACATTAGAAAAGCTCCTCCATCCGGCAGTCCTCCGCAGAATTGAGGAGTTGTATACTGCAGCCTGTAGTGAAGGGAACCATTCTTCATTTGTTGTCGAGATCCCTGTGCTCTTTGAGATTGGAGCGGAACCATTTTACGACCTGATAGTCGCCACTTTGACCGATGAGCCTTTAGCGAGGAAACGGTTTGAAGAAGCGGGATTTCAAAAAACGGAATACGACCAAAGAATGAAACGGCAGCTAAAACCAGAAGCAAAAGCAGCCAAATCCCATTATACAATCCATAACAATGGTTCGCTCGCTCAACTTCGCGAAGAAGTAGTGAAGCTGAACCGAATCATCCACAAACAATAGACGGAGATTATCTTTCCATGAACGATCAGCAAACAGAGCCGCAGAATTCAGAGAACCATCGCCCACCGGCTGATTTCGAAACAGTGACAAAAATCTCAGATCTGCAGCGAATGAGCATCGATCAACTGCAAAACTATGCTCGCAATATCGGCCTGAGGCACACAGCCTCCCTTCCGAAATCAGGGGTCGTCTTTGAGATCGTCAAAACCATCTCTGAGCGTCCCAACGAAGTTCTCTACGGCGAAGGGTGTCTAGAAGTTCTCCCCGACGGATTCGGGTTTCTCCGCTCTCCCTATTACAACTATCTCCCCTCTACCGAAGATATCTACGTTTCTCCTGCACAGATCCGCCGTTTTGACTTAAGAAAGGGAGATTCTCTTTATGGAACAATCCGCCCTCCAAAAGAGAAAGAGAAATACTTTGCCATGCTCCGGGTCGATAAGATCAACGGCAAAACTTTTGAACAGACGCGCGACCGAGTCCTTTTTGAGAACTTAACTCCCCTCTATCCTGACAAACGGCTCGTTATGGAGACCAGCCGCGACCGGCTCACCACCCGCGTTCTCGACCTTGCAGCCCCGATTGGAAAAGGGCAGCGCGCCTTGATTGTCGCCCCTCCTAAATCTGGAAAAACGATCTTGATGCAGCACATCGCAAACGCGATTGAAAAAAACAACCCTGAAGTAATTCTGATCGTTCTTCTCATCGACGAGCGCCCTGAAGAGGTGACCGACATGATGAGAACAGTCAAAGGGGAAGTGATCGCCTCAACCTTTGACGAGCCCCCAGAAAGACACGTCCAAATCGCTGAAATGGCGATTGAAAAAGCGCGCCGAATGGTTGAGTGTGGCTACGACGTCGTC
>CAZIML010000076.1:0-3462 GCA_964540255.1 uncultured bacterium | reverse complement strand
GACAACATCACCCGTCTTGCCCGAGCCTACAACACCGTTCAACCTCACTCAGGCAAAATCCTTTCTGGCGGTGTCGACGCGAACGCACTTCACAAGCCGAAACGGTTCTTTGGAGCTGCTCGAAACGTCGAGCAAGGAGGCTCTCTCACCATCATCGCGACCGCCCTGATCGACACAGGCTCTCGTATGGACGAGGTGATCTTTGAGGAGTTCAAAGGAACAGGAAATATGGAGCTTGTCCTCGACAGACGGCTTGCTGACCGACGCATTTATCCGGCGATCGATCTGATCAAGAGCGGAACGAGAAAAGAAGAGCTTCTCTATCATCCTGTAGAGCTTGAAAAGATTTATCTCCTCCGTCAAGGAATTGCCGATCTGACCCCGGTCGATGCGATGAATCTCTTGACTGCGAGATTGAAAAAAACAGCCTCTAACGCAGAGTTCTTGCTTTCGATGAAAGAATAAGTTAAAACGAGAATGTGAGGTGGATATGCGCGCAGTCGTTCTTGCTTTGATGATGTTTGTTCTGATCGGAGGTGGGTATTGGACTTGGGTTTACCAGCCTAAAGTTCGGATGAAACTTGAAGATCTACTCAGCTCAGCCACCTTTCAAACGCTTGAAGTCCGTTATTCTGCAGAAAGCATTATGGATGCTCATCGGAAAGAGCTTCTTAAGGACAACGAGCATGTCTTTCTCGAACCGACCCTCAAGTTCGTCCCCTATCTCCTCATGGATGTGAAATATATCCGCTCCCATGACAAAACGGGGGAAGGGGTCATCCTCTGGGGACTTGTCGACGGGGAGATGGTGATTAACACCGGCACATGGGAAAAAACTCATGGCTTTACCGATTGCATCGCCTCGAACGCCACCCGTCACGAATTTAAGATCATCAATGCCCTTGCCTCAAAAGGGGGCTCTTGGGACAGAGAAGGACTCTCTAAGTTTCTCAACATTGAAAACAATATTCTCGACACATGGGTTGATAGCTGCCGGAAAAAAAGTCTCATCGTCCAAAATGGGAACACCTACCGGCTCCATCTACAAAACCCCAAACTCCAAGTCATTCCTGAAACAAAGCTTGATCAATGGCTTGTCACTAAGCCGACCAAACATGCTCTTCGGGTGAAAAAGCGCTATCGTCCCACACAGATTGAGACAATTGCAAAAGCTGCCTTTGGGAACGACTTTGCCATTCGAAAAACCACCGAAATTTTCCTTCCCGTCTACAGCATTGTGGTCCAAAATCCCGATGGATCGCAGATGACCTCATACTGGAATGCCCTCAACGGGAAACGACTCATCACGTCGCCCGATGAAATTGAGTAAAATCGCCTCTTCCTGTAAAAAATATCCCCTCCCTATTTTCGCTCTCACCGGACTGATCTTAGGGACTATTTTTTACTTCCACTCAAAACCGATCGCCGAATGGATATGGCTCGCCACATTGATCTTAGGTGGGGCCCCCATCGTTTTTCAAACACTAAAGGGGATGTTCAAAGGCCACTTTGCTTCGGACATTGTCGCGATGCTCGCCATTCTCACTGCCATTGCAATGAACGAAGCCTTTGCCGGAGCCATCGTCGTTTTGATGCAATCGGGAGGAGAGGCGCTTGAAACCTATGGCCTTAGGCGCGCGACCAGCTCGCTCCAATCGCTCCTCGCCCGCGCGCCTCGGTTCGCGTTTCGAAAAAAAGGGGAAGCTCTTGAAAAAATCGACGTGAAAGAAGTAGCCGTAGGGGACCTTCTTATGGTTCGTCCAGGCGACCTCATCCCTGTCGACGGGACGATCACCAACGGAACTGCTGAAATCGATGAATCGGCCCTCACTGGCGAGCCTTTAGCCCGCACTAAAACGACCCACGACAAAGTCTTTTCTGGAACGATCGACATCAACGGCGCCTTTGAAATGAGAGCAGACCGGCAAAGCCAGGAGAGCCAGTATCAAAAAATCGTCGAACTTGTCAGGAACGCCCAGATGGAAAAAGCCCCCATCCAGCGGCTTGCTGACCGATACGCCATCTTTTTTACCCCCCTCGCCATTGCGATGAGCCTTCTTGGCTATCTCATCACCCGCGAGACCACCACTCTCCTCTCCGTTCTAGTCGTCGCCACCCCATGCCCCCTTATTTTGGCCACTCCTCTTGCCATCCTTTGCGGAATCAACAAATCGGCCCGAAGAGGGATCATTGTCAAAGGGGGAGCCCCGATGGAGCAAGTGGGGAAAGTGAAAGCGGCCGTCTTTGACAAAACCGGAACCATTACCTTCGGAACCCCCTTCGTTGAGGAAGTAGTCCCCCTCAATCATGAAACAGCCGAAAGCCTCCTCCAAAACAGCGCAGCGATCGAGCAGCTCTCCTCCCACTCGGTCGCCAAAGCTATCGTGGAAAAAGGGAAACGCCCTCTCCCCATCCCCACACACTTTGAAGAATCGCCCGGAAGAGGCGTTCAAGCCAACATCGGAGCCGACCATTTCACTATCGGATCGCGCTCTTACCTCGAAGAAAAATGCACCCCTCAATGTTTTAAAAACTGCGAAGAGGCCATTCAAAGATATTACGCTCAAGAAAAGCTCCTCATCTTCATTGCGAAAAACAATCTTTGCATTGGGATACTCCTCATCAGCGACCGGATCCGACCCACCGTCCCCACCCTTCTTGCCACCATTCACTCTCTCGGCATTAAGGAAGTCGTGATGCTCACAGGAGATAGTGAGAAAAACGCCCGGATCATCGCGAAGCAAGCTGGAATAGACAATGTGAAAGCGGAGCTTTTGCCTCAGCAAAAGGTGGAGATGGTGCAGAAGTTGAAGGAGACCTTTGACCCGATCCTCATGGTGGGGGATGGGATCAACGACGCGCCCGCCCTTGCGACTGCCACCGTGGGGATCGCTCTTGGCGCCTTTGGGAGTGCCATCTCGGCTGAAGCGGCCGACATTGTCATCCTCGTCGATGATGTCTCCCGTGTAGGCGATGCGATTGCCATCAGCCAAGAGACGCTACATATTGCAAAGCAAAGTATTTTTATTGGGATGGGGCTCAGTTTTTTCCTTATGTGCATCGCCTCTCTAGGCTACATCCAGCCAGCCGTAGGGGCGATGCTCCAAGAAATCATCGATTTTGCCGTCATCATCAACGCCCTTCGGGTGCGGTGATCGGGGCTCAATATTTTTTTAGAGATCTCCCTTCTTGCTGAAAACAACCGATTGGCTTAAGATTTAACCTTTGTTCAATGGAAAGATGGCTGAGTGGCCGAAAGCACGTCCCTGCTAAGGACGCATACCCCTTAAAAGGTATCGAGGGTTCAAATCCCTCTCTTTCCGAACTTCCCTATCCACTATTTTTGGGCCGGGGCTCCCTCTTTTTCGATCCACAACGCATACCCTGAAGAAAAACGGGCAAAGGCCTCTTTCGCGGTAACCCTCTGTTCCGGATCGGGATCGAGCATCTGATCGATCAATA
>CAZIML010000075.1:0-8880 GCA_964540255.1 uncultured bacterium | reverse complement strand
CGCGAGGCTGAGTAGCGTATCGATCCGTGCCAAAATTTTCGCAGATGAATGGATCTGAGAGGCGTAAGAGGCTGCTTCAATGCGGAGCTGTTCATAGAGCTCCGCTTCAATCGCTTTACTCCTCTCTTCGGCAGTCAAAACTTGGTGTTCAAATTGTTTGAGCTCTTCGGTGATGAACCGCTCAGCGTTCGTCAGGGTTTGTCTTCGGTGAAATCCGAGGGGGATTTTTTCTCCCTGAGCCCGGCTCACTTCGATGTAGTAGCCGAAGGCTCTTGTGAAACCTACTTTCAGCGTCTTGATCCCCGTTTGTTCGCGTAAACTCGCCTGATATCCGGCCATCCAGCTCATCGACTCTTTTCCCATGTTCCGGAGCCGGTCGAGTTCGCTATTGTACCCGTCGCGGAAAATTTCCCCTTCTCCGAGGCGGATGGGGGGAGAGTCGTTCATCGCCGACAAAATGCGGCTCGAAATGGGCCCCGCATCGAAAATTGCCTCGTCCTGGAGCAACTCTTTAACCTTTGGGATTTGGGATAATGAGAGGCCGAGGGAGAAAAGATCGCGGGGCGTTCCAAACTTTGCGCTGATTTTCATCATGAGCCTTTCCAAATCGCGCACTTGGGAGAGATGCTCTCTTAATTTTTTGCTCAATTCGGGCTGGTCGATGAATGATTGAATGGCTGTTTGCCTCTCTTGGATCATCTCACAGGAGAGGAGCGGGTATTGAACCCACTGGCGCAAGAGACGTCCCCCCATCGGAGTGGAGGTTTCATCGAGGAGATCCACGAGCGATTCAGAAATATCGAGATTGCGCATCGTCGATCGGTCGATCGCCATGAATTGAGAAAGAGAATCGGACTGGATCCCAGTCACATGTTCCAAAGAGAGATTGAGCTCTTCTTTTAAATACAAAAGGAGCGATCCCGCTGCAGTGATCGCGGCGGTTTTTCCTCTCAGCCCGAATCCGTCGAGGTTTTGCACATCGAAGTGGGCCGTCAAAACATCGAAGCTCAATTTTGGGTTGAGCGCCTCCTTCGTATTAGCGACAAAGGGGAAGGAGTGGGAGAGTTCTTTGAGGAATTCAAACGGTCTAGAGACTAAAAATTCGCGAGGGCGGAGTCTAGAGAGCTCGTCGATGAGAAGGGCCTCTTTTTCGAGTTCCATCGCCCGAAATTCAGCGGTAGTCAAATCGAGGATCGCAAGGCCATACTCAGAGCCTACTTGAACCACCGAGACGAAGAAATTATTTTTTTTGTCTGATAAAAGTTGAGAATTGACGATCGTTCCTGGAGTGACGATCCGGACGATTTCCCGTTTGACGATCCCTTTTGCGAGTTTCGGATCTTCTGTTTGCTCGGCGATCGCGACTTTGAATCCTTTCCCGATCAATTTATCGATGTACCCTTCGGCTGTATGGAAAGGAACGCCGCACATCGGAGTTCCTTGGCGCGCCGTCAACGTCACGCCGATCTCCTTGGCGATCACCTGAGCGTCTTCATAAAACGCCTCGTAGAAGTCTCCCAACCTGAAAAGAAGCAACGCCTCTTTAGCCTGAGCCTTGCACGTTTGCCATTGGGACATCATCGGGGTGACAGTCATAGCTCCATTATGCTATACTCGCCACATGTTTCCAAGCGTAACTTTGTCTACTGCCTGTTGGGAAAAGGATTGGCGCCTCATCCTTCTCGATCCCGATTATTTAGCGATCCGCCAAATCGGCAATCATCAATTTCCCTTTGATGAGCGTCTTTTGATCATCAACAATGTCATCGACATTGACGCCGTCAAGCGGGCCGCAGAGCGGAAGATTGAAGAAGGAATTCTCACTCGTTATGTGGTTGCAACAGATATTCTTCCCCATTATCAGTTAAAGCGGTCCGACTTTACCGATTGGCAATATTACAATGCTCTTGCCCCCCTCACAGCGATCCATGAGTGCAGAACCGATTATCTCCTCTATCTCACGGGAGACGTCTATTTAAAAAAGAAAGTGGACTGGATCCCGAAAGCAATCCGTTATATGGAGCGGCGCCCCCAGGTCAAAGTGGCCAATCTCACCTGGAATGATAAAACGAAAGAAGCAAAGCAGGAATCGAAGCGGACGACTTGGAATTTTTACCGAGCCGATCAAGGCTTTTCCGATCAGATGTTTTTGGTGCGGCGAGCCGACTTTCAAGCTCCGATTTATGGGGAGATGAGAGAAGACGCGAGCCACTACCCGCGAGGAGATGTTTGGGAAGCGCGCGTTTTTAGTTTCATGAAAAATCGCGGCTGGGAGAGAATCACATATAGGCACGGATCTTACACCCACGAAAATGTACAGTAGAGAAACTTTAGAGCTCCTTAAATCGCGCATCGACCTCGTCGAGGTCCTCACCCCCTACCTTAAATTGCAGCGCTCGGGCGCTGCCTATAAAGGGCTTTGTCCCTTCCATGACGAGAAGACCCCGTCGCTCATCATTCAAAGGGGAGATAGCCATTACCATTGCTTTGGATGCGGCGCCCATGGAGACGCGATTCAGTTTTTGATGACTCATTTAAAAATGAGCTTCATGGAGGCGGTCGAAAATTTGGCCGATCGATTCCACGTTCAGCTTGAAGAGGTAAAAGGGGATGACAAACCCAAAGGGCCGTCGAAAACTCTCCTTAAAGACGCGCTCGAACGGGCCTCTCAATTTTATCAATTTTATCTTTTGCACACTTTAGAAGGGCATGCGGCTCTTGACTATCTCTATAGCCGCGGGATCACCCTTGATTTCATCCAGGAATTTCAAATTGGGCTGGCCCCCAAGATCCCTCAACTTTTTTTAAAAGCGATGTGGGAGCAAAAAATTTCGAACGCTATTTTGGAAGAGGCGGGGCTCATGACGAAAGGGCGGGAGTTTTTTTCCGACCGGATCACCATCCCCATTCGAGACGCTGTCGGAGCCGTGATTGGTTTTTCTGCCCGCAAGTATAAGACCGACACATTTGGCGGCAAATATATCAACACTCCTGAAACGCCCCTCTTTAAAAAGTCTAAAGTCTTATTCGGCCTCAGTTATTCGCGCAAAACGATCGCAAAAGATCGGCGTGCGATCATCGTCGAAGGGCAGATTGACGCCCTGAGGCTCATTCATTCAGGCTTTCACTGGACAGTTGCAGGGCAGGGGACTGCTTTTGGGGAAGATCACGCAAAAGAGTTGATCCATCTCGGTTGCCGCCAAGTCTATCTCGCTCTGGACGGGGATACAGCTGGCCAAGAGGCGACCGTGAAGATCGGGAATATCTTTCAAAAAGAGGGGGTTGAAGTGCTCGTTGTCCAGCTCCCTGAGAAGTGCGACCCCGATTTGATGCTCCAAGAGAAGGGACCTCAAGAATGGCAAAAAGGGCTCGATCAGGCGATCGATTATCTCACCTTTTTGGTCGCCCACATGTCGAAGACGATCAATGTCCAGTCTCCTGCGGGGAAAAATGAGCTTGTTCAATCGATTGCCAAAAGGATCCGCGAGTGGGATCATCCCCTCATGGTCCATGAATCGCTCCGGAAGCTCGCCCGCCTCACCCAAACTCCTGAGTCGATCATTGGGGCGCCTGAGCAAAACGCCCCCCAAATCTACATCAAGAGATCGGCGAGCGTCACCTTCTCTGAAGTCGATCCCGACCGGATCTTAGAGGCCGATCTTTTGCGCTGGCTCTTTTTGATGGGGGAATCGACTCCAGAACTTGTGAAAATCGCCGAGATGAATTTAACCGGAGAGCACTTTAGAGTTCCCGCGGGCAAATCTCTTTTTGAAAAATATTTAGCCGCTGCAAAAGAAAATAAACCGCGCGATCTTCTCAGTTTGGCGATTGATTTAGAGCAAGCCGAGCAGCAGCTTTTCATGGCTGAAATTTTGCAAAAGAGGGTGAATCGAGAACGAGCGGTGATCTGTTTTGTTGAAACGGTGCAGCGAATCCTTGAAAGGCACTGGATGAACAAAAGAGAAGAGATCAAACTGAAAATCTACAGCGGTACTTGCAGTGAAGCCGAGGTATTGGATTTGGCCCGCCAGTTTGATCAGATCAAAAAAGAGCGTCCCCAAGTCAAGGCCTGTGAGGAGAATCCTCGTAATTCTATGACTTAGCACATTTGCTAAAGTCCCAGAAAGTCGCCTTTAGCAAATATCTTTATTCTGCTCTTTATACATTCGGCAAATATTTTCCGTCAGTAAGGCAACTCGACTCATCATAGAGGGATGGGTCTCTGAATCTGTGCGTAGATGATAACAATTTGGACAGTTTATGATCTGCCTCTGAAAGGAATCTCTTAAGCCTCGCCCTAAAATAGGATCTTTTAACGTATATAAGTCAGCTTCAATCTCGTTTGATCGACTTTGTTCAAAACTGTCTTTAGGTCGCACCAGGGAGAGAAATACTGTATCAGCAATGTTAGGTGGAAAATCTCTTGCTAGAGTTTGTTTCATAAAATATGAAACATCTTTCAGGAGTTGGTTCACAGATTCTTTTTGAGGATAAGACCCAGACTTAAGTGCATTAAGTAACTCTGATACATCTTCTGGAGATTCAACAAAAATCTGCTTCGTAAGAAGTGCTCTTACAATACTGCGTTCTGCATGCAATAGAGCTCTATGAGCCACTTCATGCGCTAATATACCAAGAGCTTCTTTGCGAGAATATGGACCATCCCAATTTTGCAACGAATAAATATATGACCCCCCAATATGTAAAACACTTTCATTATCGATCCAAAGTGGTGCAATGCTGCATTTATCATACGAACTATGTGCAGGATTAAAAAGTGAAACAGAATCATAAATCACATTATCTCTGTCGACATTGAATTTAGCAAAATTTAGAGCTCCCATCTGTTCGGCAACTATGCGAAGGTCATTTTCAGTTGCACTAAATAATCGATCGGTAACTGCTTTGCATTTAAAATAGCGCATATAGGTTTTAAACGCCTGAATTTCCGCAGGAGTCAAAGACATAAATTCTTCATTGCTTATATTGTTGCATACATTTCCTGACATTTGCATAGATTTTCTACAAATGAATTCATCAAGATTTGGACAATTCATTGATTGGAGCGTGATTAATGGACGAGCATTCTGAGAATGAGCCGGTGTAGATGGGTCTTGTTGTAGATAATAGGAAGTCGAGATAGCTAGAAGAGCTATTAAGGCCGCTGCTATTGGTTTTTGATGAGATCGAACCCATCTTCCAGCGGAAATGAATCGATTGGTCCATCGAGTACAGAAACTATCTCTCGGAGCTCTGGAAGGTTGAATATCTAGCATGTGGTAGATTTAGTTACTAATTTGTAATATATTTGTATTAAATTTTAAATTAATTAATCGTTTAATTCAATTAAATTTTGTGTTATTATTTTCGTCTTTCTTGTTTTTTAGTTTAAGTGAATATTCTCTTCATTGGTAGTCAGCAACTTACGGCGTACCAAAAAGAGGGTATTTTAAAAAACGCTTACGAACCTATCTCAATAAATCTATTTCGCGATCTTTGAGCGCTTTTTGGCACATTTTTTTGCTCAGTTCAGCGTCTACCCTTTGGGTATGCCGCTTCCCTCGCTTCAAAAATCTGCAGAAAAAGCATCTCAAATCTCATCGAAAATCTTTATTGAGATAGGTTCACAGTTCCAACATTGTATTTCATTTTATTTGTTGTGCAATGTATAATTTCTGTTGATTTAACAGATTTTATCTATAGGAGAAAGGTACGGCAAGTTCAGCGTCATCAGCTCTCGTGGAAGTCCGAGCCCCCCTCGACCCAAAGGCAGGTTGGATTACACCCGATGAGCAGCTACGGCGATTGACTCTTCCTGTAGCGGAGAAAATAGGCAAAATATCGGGATTAATTCCCAGTCTCGCCGATATCGTCGCTTCATATGTACCTGATTCAAAATTAACGAGTTGGCATACAGGCCTGAAGCTTATAGGGCGCCTCCCTAAAAAAATCCCCCCGCTTCCTCGCCATATCCATCAAATTCTCAATAGTTCATGCCCGAAGAAAGTCTGTAGCAAGAAGAAGCCAGACGGGACTTTTTACACGATTAGAGAAAAATGTACCCTCATGTTAGTTCCTGAAGAGCTTGAAACGCTCAACAAGTTTGAAGGGGTTGTTAAGATCTACGGTGAAAAACAGTATCCCGAGAATGAAAATCCGCTTCAATTTCGATTTTTCTGGGATAGAGCTCGCCGAGAACACGGAGATATCCCATTCGAACCTACTCATTGGGTATTGCTCACAGACGACGTATTAGAAACCAGTCGAGATAAATCTTATCAGGAACAAGCAGACCTGGTTCATTCTTTAGCCCAAGAAACTTTTGTGGATTGGGAAGTTCCTAATCTTCGTGACACAATCGCGACCATTTTTCTCAAGAAAATAGCAACGGGGGAAAGCGTTTATCAGGAGGGGAATGATCAGAACGGGAACATTGACACCTTCACTCGTGTTAAGGAAGCAACTCACGATAGGCGCTTGGCTGCTGGGCGCTTCGCCCCCGTCGGCTTGACTGTCAGCTACTACTACGACGAAAGCTCCTTCGACTACCACCACTTCGACGTTGGCGTTGCGGCCCTGCGGAGGTTCTCGGCCATTGGGCTTTGGAAACTTGGCTATTGAAATCAGGACATTGTTCTTTTGTTTCTTGATCTTAAAAATTCCGGCTTAGCCGGCGAATTAAATTGTGGCATTTGTGCATACCCAGTAAGCGTTTTTGATGCCCAGAGAAAGATCATACTGATCGTCGTGAGATAGGACTGTAGTCTTTGATCCATGGGAGTTGTGTCAATTTTTCCGATCAGGTAGCTTTCGTAAGCCTCTTTCAGTCGCCTTTTCATTCGTCACCTGAATCGGGATTCACGGATCCACTTATTTACGATCCACTTTTCCCCCTGCACCACGGGGGCGCCCCCATGGAGGGTGAGGGGATCGGTCTTCCCTTCCGGAGTGACGTTGTAAAAGAGAAGGGCTGCCCCTTTTTTGGGAGTCACCGAGATGTTGAGATTGGGAAAATCGTTTCTCCCCCTTTTTCTGGCGTGTTGAGATAGAGGATCACTGTCGCGACTCTCTGCCCTCCGTGGGACAAAGCTTCTGCGCCGCCGGGTTGAGATCCGTTAAAGTAGTCGAAATGAGGCTGATATTCCCCCCCTTCTTGATATCGGAGCACCTGGAGCGCCTCTCCATTTTCGATCGGGAGATTCGTCAGCTTGGCGATCCGTTTTTCGATCGAACGGAGAATTTTGTCTGAGGGATTATAAGGGAAAAACATCCCCATGCTGGTTCTTCGATGATCGATATCGCCCCCTTTGGCTCCCAAAACGGTGGAGCGCTGTAGGTGGGGCTTTGCCTCTTTGATCAGATGCTTGCACTCTTTTTCAGAGATGAAATCGGGGATGAAGTAGACGCGGGGCGATTCTGAGAGAGTTTGTCTTTCGCCCATCGCAGAGAGAAAGTTGCATAAAGACAGAAATACGAAGAACCAAAATTTGCCCATAGAGCCCCCCTAAAGAGGCTCATGGTAGCAAATCAAATTATATTTTGGCGAGAATGAATGGAACAAGCTCTTGGATCGCAATCCGTTCCTGTTTCATCGAATCTCGGTCGCGGAGAGTGACCGTATCGTTTTCGAGCGTATCGAAGTCAATTGTTACGCAGAATGGAGTCCCCAGCTCATCTTGGCGCCGGTACCGTTTTCCAATCGCTCCCGACTCATCATACTCGCAGGCGGTCACTGCTTGGAGCATTTCGAACACTTTTTGGGCCTTTTCGGCGAGCGGCTCTTTTTTCATGAGAGGGAATACCGCCACCTTGACTGGCGCGATCTTTGGGGAGAGGTGGAGGACGGTACGCGTCTCCCCATTCTCAAGCTGTTCCTCGTCATAGGCGTCGCAGAGAAGGGCTAAAAGAGTCCTCTCTACACCAAAGGTAGGCTCGATCACGTGAGGGACAAATTTATCCCTTGTCTCTGGATCGGTGTAGTCGAGCGTTTGGTTGGAGAACTCGGCATGGCGCTTTAAATCGAAGTCGGTTCGATAAGCAAGGCCATAGAGTTCTGAGGTGCCAAATGGAAAATCGTAAACGAGATCAACGGTCCGTTTGGAGTAGTGGGAAAGCTGCTCTTTTGGGTGCTCTTTTTCGTGGACTCTCGCTGGATTGAGGCCGATCAGCTTGCACCACTCGTGCATTTTTTCAAGCCAATCGGAAAATGTTTTTTCCCAAGCCGACTCTCGGATAAAATATTCGATCTCCATTTGTTCAAACTCAATCACTCGGAAAACGAAATTGCCCGGTGTGATCTCATTGCGGAACGCTTTTCCGATCTGAGCGACTCCAAAAGGAACGCGAACCCGCATCGTATCGACGATATTTTTGTAATCGAGGAAGATCGCTTGCGCGGTCTCGGGTCTTAAGTAAGCTACATCTGCGTCGGCCCCTGTTTTGCTCATATGGGTGGAGAACATCAAATTGAAATTGCGCGCGTCGGTAAAATCTTGAGCGCCGCATTTGGGGCATTTCACTTTTTTATCTTGGATGAGGCGGGTCATCTGAGTGAGGGTGAGGCCATCGCCGCTTTCGTGGAGCGCCTCTTCGATCAGGTGATCGCAGCGGAAGCGCCCTTTGCACGCTTTGCAGTCGATCAGGGCGTCATTGAACCCTTCAAGGTGGCCTGAGGCGGCCCAAGCCCTTGGGTGGAGGAGGATCGGACCATCGAGCCCCACCATATCGCGCCGTTTCAAAACAAAAGTTTGCCACCAGAGATCTTTCACATTTTTTTTGAGCTGCGCCCCGTAAGGTCCAAACGAGTAGGTGTTTGCAAACCCTCCGTAGATCTCAGAGCCGGGATAGATAAAGCCTCTTCTTTTACAAAGGGCTACGATA
>CAZIML010000074.1:1055-8924 GCA_964540255.1 uncultured bacterium | reverse complement strand
TGAGTTCAAAGTGGAAAAAAACTGCCTGACTCAAACGGCTACCTTCCGCCCAAAAGGGGTATGGGGCCGCCTTTATTGGTACTTTCTCTACCCGTTTCATTCCCTCATTTTCAGCGGAATGGCGCGATCCTTAGCGCGCTAGGAACCAGAAGGCGGCGCTTAAGATGGCCACTTTAGCGCCCAATACGAGGAAGATTCTGTGAAAATGGCGGTCGACAAATACTTTTACCTTTTCTCCCCAAATCGCCATCGCCCCTCCGATCAGTGCGAACCGAATCAAGCGGGCGGCTGCCACAAAGGTCATGAACGGGGCAATGCCGAGTTGAAAAACCCCTGAAACAAGGCTCAAAGCCTTGAGAGGGAGGGGGAGAAGGGCTCCAAAAAAGAGGGCCCAGTGCTCATAAAGTTGGAACTGGTGGGTGAGCCTTTCAAATGAAGCGGTCGTAATCAAGTGGGGAACCACCCATCCTCCGATCAAATCCCAGAGGAAGTGGCCCAAGAGATAGCCGATCAATCCACTGACCGTCGATGCAATCGTCGCCAGGACGATGTAAAGAAAAATGTTGCTCCTTTTTTGGAGACAGAAAAACATCAAAATCGCGTCGAGAGGGACAAAAAGAACACACTCTAAGACAAACAACAGCGAGAGCCAAAATGGGGCTTTCGGAGAAGAGGCCTTTTCAATGGCCCAATTGTAGAACTTTAGAGTGGTGGCTTTCATTAGCCTCATTATATTCATTCGCTTATTAAAATGAAACAACGCTTAAGTCGTTTATTATTAACGTCTCTTGACGAGTGAATTTTTTTCTAGTACGTTTCGAGTCAAGGAGAAATTTGAATGAGCCATGCGACCTTGAAGCAGCCTAAAGGGCTGTACCTTCTTTTTTTTACGGAGCTATGGGAGCGGTTTGGCTTTTACATGGTTCAAACGATTTTGGTCCTTTACTTGACCAAAGGGCTCTCATACTCGGACCACTCGGCCTATCTCCTCTATGGAGCCTTTACTTCGATGCTCTATCTCTCGCCAGTCGTCGGCGGCTATGTCGCCGACCGTTATATTGGGTTTCGTCAATCGATCCGTCTCGGGGCGATTCTTTTTTTCCTCGGCTATTTTCTCATGTCATTCCCATCGGAAAGCTCCCTTTTTTTCGGGCTGAGCTTAGTGATCATTGGAAATGGGTTTTTTAAGCCCACCGTTTCGGGCCTTGTTGGGGCTCTTTATACCCAAGACGATCCGAGGCGCGACGGGGGATTTACCCTTTTTTACATGGGAATCAACATCGGCTCTCTCATTCCTCCCATTTTTGCAGGGACCCTTGTCGCCGCCTATACTTGGGGGTCGGGATTTCTTGTGGCAGCTCTTGGAATGATCATCTCCTTCATCACTTTTGCCTCAGGACAAAAGAGTCTATCGCACCATGGGGAGATCCCAGAGAAGAGTCCCCTATTAAAAAGCAAACCCTTTAGAAATCTCTTTTACATCCTTCTTCTCATCGCAATTTGTGTTTCGATCGGGGTCCTCGATCTCATTCTCCTCCATCCGACCCAAGCGAACGTCATTTTAGTCATCTCCTCTCTTGCGACGATTGTTGGGATTCTCCTCACCCTCTTCAACCAGCAACCCTCTCAGCGCAAAAAAATGATCGCCTGCCTGATCCTCATTATCCTTTCGGTCGGTTTTTGGGCTGTTTATAATCAAACCTTTACCTCTCTTATGCTGTTTGCCGACCGGAACATGTCGAAAGATCTGCTCGGTTTTCAGATCGACGCTGAATTCACTCAGTTTTTCAATCCCTTTTTCATCATTCTCCTCAGTCCGATTTTGAGTCATCTTTGGGTGAAACTGGATCAAGTGAACAAAAATCCCTCGACGCCCCTGAAATTCGCCTTAGGAATCCTATTTATGGCGGTCGGCTTTCTTTCCCTTGCACAGGGGGTACTCTTTAGTGGAAGCGGCCTTGCATCTCCCTGGTGGCTCATCCTCAGCTATTTTCTCCAGACCTGTGGAGAGCTCCTCATTTCCCCCATCGGCCTTGCGATGGTGACCCGTCTTTCTCCTCCTCATCTTGTAGGAATGATGATGGGGGTTTGGTTTTTGACTCAATCGGCCGCATTTGCCATTGGAGGAGGGCTTGCCACACTCTCCGACGTTCCGAAACAGATCACCGGTCTTGCTTCCCTCGACATCTATTCACATGCCTTTTTCATCTACGGCTCTATTTCGCTCGCCCTGGCTTTCATCGCCTTTCTCCTAATCCCTTACCTCAATCGGCTCATTTCCCATGTGGACGGTCCGATGATCACCCCCAAACGATAACCCACGAGGCAATATGATCAACCAGCATGGATGGAAATTTGGAGTCCTACTCACTCTCATCATCTTCAGTTTTCTTTGGCTGATTAAAGCGCCCATTCTCTCCACCTATTTTTCGGAAAAAATGGGGATTGAGGTGACGGCGAGAACGGTGAGCGTTTGGCCTCATCTGACCCGGATGCGTCATTTCCGCATTGCCAATCCCGATGAATTCCGCTCGCCGACGGCTCTATTGGCCAAGCAGGTTCGGATCCGCTACACTTTTGGTTCTCTCATCTCTACTCCTCGGATCATTGAAGAGATCGTCCTTCAAGACGTGGACCTCAACATCCTCATTCGGAACACCAAAGGAACAGACAACAATTGGGCCCTCATCGCCTCGCAAATGCACAAGCCGAGGAAAAAGGCCCACATCGTCATCAAAAAGCTGATCATCCGCAACCTGACAGTGACAGTGGAAGGGAAGGGGGCGAAGATTCTCGGTGTTGCGGGGGTGCAGCATTTTGATCAGATGGAGTTTGACAACATTGACAGTAATGAAGGCTTTCCGACCCAGCAGCTCATTGCAAACATTTTCAAGAATGCCGGGATTTTCAAATATATTGAGAACTTGATCAACCCGACGCAGCGGATCAAAGAGGCGCTCAACCCCCTCAACATTTTCGGAAAATAAAGTTTACGCTTCTACTGGCAATCCGTTTTTCAACGTGACTCGGGATGAGGAGAAAAGATTTTTCAATCCGGTAAAATAGCAGTTATGGACGAATCGGTCCTTGATGTATTGGGTTGTCGTCAAGAGGGGATTGTAGTAAGTGGAATAACCGGTGACTTCTCGTGTTGGGAGCTGCCTGGAAAGTCTCTCTGTGAGGTGGCGAAATAGTCCTCGCTTTGCGTGGGTGGCTGTATTGCAGCCTGATAAAATAATCTGCGCTGATTCTCCCAGTGTTCGATTCATGCACTCGAGATCTTTTCCTTCGCCTAATCGAAAGGCATGAGTTCCGCTTTGAATGAACATTTCTTGGTCGTTGGCATGGCCGTTGAAATTGACCACATCGATTCGTCCAAAGCGGCTCTTCACCTCATCGAGAGCTTGGCACAACTGGTCGGGAGATTCAGCGGTTTTAAATACCGTTTGGCAGTTTTGTCCGATCGATTCTGAAAGGGGATTTGAAACATAATTGGGGATCCGGTAGCCTCCGATTTCTAATTCAGTATCCATCCCATCGACCACCAGAGCGGCACACTCTGAATCTCTAACAGCGATGAGCGATCGAAATTTCAAATTCAAGCGGTCAACCTGTGAAGCTTCTCGATTTTGAAACAAGTAGGAAAGCCTTCCTGTCATCAGATTTTGGATTGCAAGAGAGCCGGTCAATGCACTGGCGATCCCAGATGCGGCCCAAAAGATTCTGTTTTTTTTGCTCAAGGAGCGATCGAGAGCGCAGGCGATTTTTTTTCCTCCATCGAATAGAGCCGTGGCGCCTCCAAGAGCGGCTGTCGCAGCGACCAGCCCATCTGCAGCCAGCCGAACCCTCAGTTCCAAAGGAATTCCTCCGCACAAATCCAGGGCCACGACCAGATTGGCAGCCAATCCCAATAACGCGACCCCTTTTTCGCTTGAGGAGAGTGAGGCGAATTGGCGGAGCAGTCGAATGTTTTGTTGGAAGATCATGGCGATCAAGAAGAGTCCTCCTCCCCTCATATTGGTCATACCAGTGACAGCCAGTGGAATGACAGCGCTGAGGAGGTGGGTAGGGGGAGCGCAATCCCAGATTTTCCAGGCCCATTCTTCCCCACATTGGCCAATCCCGCTAAAGAAACCTTGAACAGAAGTTATATAAGTCATAAGTTTCAGTAATTATATAAATTAATACACATTGTTTTCAATGTGTATTAGTTATTTAATATGGGATTAAAACTTCTTGCTGCAAAAAAAAAGGGCCCTCGGTTTCCCGAGAGCCCCTATACTACTTCAGCGTTCAGCCTTCAGCCTTTTGCGTTCTAGTAGTCCATCTCCCCATGGCCTCCGCCAGAGTGAGCGGGAGTTTTTTCTTGCTCTTCGTCGGTGATGATCGCCTCAGTGGTGAGGAGAAGACCTGCGATCGAAGCGGCAAATTGGAGAGCGCATCGAACCACTTTTGTTGGGTCGACGATCCCTTTCTCAATCATGTTCACGAAGAGATCTTCGCGGGCGTCGTAACCTTCTTGCGGTCCCATAGAAGCCACTTTTTGAACGATGATCGAACCCTCTTTGCCTGCGTTTTCAGCAATTTGGCGAATGGGGTAGGAGAGGGCGCGGGCGATGATCTCGGCGCCGAGTTTGACGTCGCCAGAGAGTTTCGCAATCGCTTTCTCAAGAACGGGGAGGCAACGGAGAAGCGCTGCGCCGCCGCCAGGGACGATTCCCTCTTCGACTGCCGCTTTGGTCGCTTCTTTCGCATCGTCAACCCGATCTTTTTTCTCTTTCATCTCGAGTTCCGTCGCAGCGCCGACTCGAATGACTCCCACTCCGCCGGAGAGTTTCGCAAGACGCTCTTGGAGTTTTTCCCGATCGTAGTCGGATGTCGCTTCAGCGATTTGCCGTTTGAGAAGGGCGATTCGGTCTCCAATCTTCTTCTTGTCCCCAGCGCCGCTGATGAGGGTGGTGTCTTCTTTCTTCACGATCGCTTTGCCCACTTTGCCGAGCATATCGATGGTGACTTTCTCGAGTTGGATTCCGAGCTCTTCGCTGATAAACTGGCCGCCAGTGAGGATCGCGATATCTTCGAGCATCGCTTTGCGTCGATCGCCAAAGCCAGGCGCTTACAAAGAGACGACTTTAATACCTTCGAGGAGCCGGTTGACGACGAGAGTCGCGAGCGCCTCTCCATCGATATCTTCTGCGATCACAACGAGCGGTTTACCCGACTCTGCCGCCGCTTGAAGGATCGGAAGGAACTCTTTCATCGAAGAGATCTTCTTCTCATAGATGAGGACAAATGCATTTTCATACTCAGCTAGAAGCGTTTCTGCGTTGGTGACGAAGTAAGCAGAGGTATAGCCTCTGTCAAAGTTCATCCCTTCGACAACGTCGAGAGTCGTTTCAAATCCTTTCGCCTCTTCAACCGTGATGGTGCCATCTTTTCCAACTTTTTCCATCGCCTTGGCGATGATGTTGCCGATATCGGCATCGCCGTTGGCAGAGATGGTCGCAACTTGTGCGATCTCTTTCGCATCTTTAATCGGTTTGCTGATCTTTTTCAGCTCTTCGACGACTGTATTGACCGCAAGCTCAATCCCTTTTTTCACTTCCATCGGGTTGGCGCCTGCTGTCACGTTCCGAAGACCTTCTTGATAGATCGCTTCTGCGAGAACGGTCGCTGTCGTGGTTCCGTCGCCTGCTTTATCAGCCGTTTTACTTGCGACTTCCTTCACCATCTGTGCGCCCATGTTCTCGTGTCTGTCTTCGAGCTCAATTTCCTTCGCAACAGTCACACCGTCTTTGGTGATCTTCGGTGCGCCGAATTTCGAATCGATCACAACATTGCGCCCTTTTGGACCTAAAGTGACCTTCACCGCTGAGGCTAAAGTGCGTACGCCTTTCAAAATCTTCTGGCGAGCGTCTTCCTTGAATTTAATATTTTTTGGTGCCATAGTTTTCCTTAAGTTATTCTTCAATGATTGCAATGATATCGTCAGCTTTTAAGATCATGTACTCTTCGTCGTCGAGGGTGACCTCTTGTCCTGAGTACTTATCCATGAGAATGATGTCTCCCACTTTCACTGCGACTGGGAGCACTTTCCCGTCGTCGAGCCTTTTTCCTGGCCCTACCGCGACCACTTTTGCAGTCTCTTGTTTCTTCTTTGCAGAATCAGGAAGGATGATCCCCCCTTTCAATGTCTCTTGCGCCTCAAGCCGCTGCGCCAAAACGCGGTTGCCGAGGGGTTTTAGAGTGATTTTTTTGGCTGTTTGCTGTGCCATACGAGGTTTCTCCTGTTTTCTAAACGGATTTTTGAATCTTAATAAGGAATATACCCGACTATGCGATTTTTAGCAAGTAAATTTAGCAGAATATTACCAGGATTGCTAATCCTCTCTGCGGCCCCCGAGGGGGAATGTATGAACTCATTGAAAACCAATAACATAAAAGAGGAGAATATGCCTGTAGCCCGGAATGAGATAGCGACCGATCATCGTTGGAATGTGGAGGCTTTATACCTCAATCCAGAGAGCTGGAAAGAGGAGCTGAAAAGGACTCAAGGGGATCAAAAAGGTCCTAAGTGGCCCGAACTCTCCGGCTTTAAGGGGAAGCTCCATGACCCGCAGGCGGTGGCGAACCTGTTCGAATCATATCTCACGCTGCAGCGCAAACTCGAAAAACTCCATACTTATGCCCATCTCCGTTTAGACGAAGACCTTGGCAATGATGTTTTCAAAAGCGATTTTGGAATGATTTCGAGTTTAATCCATGAATTTAGCCTTGAAACTTCGTGGATTGAGCCTGAATTCCTCACTTTGAGCGAGGCCTCTTTTAAGCAATTGATCTCCGATGCGACGTTAGCTCCCTACCGCTTTCATTTGGAAAAAATCGGCCGGATGCGCCCCCATACTCTTTCTCCGGAGCAAGAAGAGCTGATGGCTCTCAGCGGGAAGGCTCTCGACACCTCGTACCGGGCCTTTGGAGCATTGAATAACGCCGATCTCACTTTTAAGTCGGCCGTCGATTCGAAAGGGGAGGAGCATCCTCTTTCAAACGGTTCCTATTTAACCTATTTGCGCAGCCCCGACCGGGTATTGCGCCGCACCGCATTTGAAAACATCCACCGGGGATATGAGGCCCACGCAAATACTCTTTGCGAGCTGATCCAAGGACAGGTGCAGAGTCATTTATTCGTCTCCCGCGCCCGGAAATTTCCAAGTTGTTTAGAAGCCGCTCTCTTCCCTCATCAAATCGAGAAAGAGGTCTACGAAAATTTGATCGCCTCGGTCCGAGCCCGCCTCCCTTTGATGCATGAATATATCTCCCTTCGGAAAAAGCTCCTCAAACTCCCTGACATCCATGTCTATGATCTCTATGTTCCCCTCGTAGAGGAGGCAGAGGCGAATATGGACTATCAAGAGGCGCGCGATGCAGTGATCGCTTCGGTGGCTCCCCTTGGAGAAAATTACCAAAGCTCGCTCAAAAAGGGTCTTTTGGAAGATCGATGGGTCGATCCGTTTGAAAATATGCGGAAACGATCGGGAGCCTATTCATCGGGCTGTTATGATAGTATGCCCTATATTTTGATGAACTATCATGGCACATTAAACGATGTTCTTACATTAGCTCATGAAGCGGGCCATAGTATGCACAGCCTCTTGAGCCGGACCCATCAACCCTATATTTATTCGCAGTATCCGATTTTTGTGGCTGAAGTGGCCTCTACCTTCAATGAGCAGCTCCTCTTGAGCCATCTCAAAACGAAAGCGAAATCGGCTCGCGACCAAGCCTTTTTGATCAATTATCAAATTGAGGGGATCCGAGCGACGATTGTCAGACAGACTCTTTTTGCCGAATTTGTACTGCAAATTCACA